>JACAEZ010000067.1 GCA_013388565.1 Campylobacterales bacterium
ATACAGATTCTTTAAAAGTTTTTATATCAACTTTAAAAACTTCATTTTTTTGATTATACCACATTTCCATAGCTTCCATTGGAGTCTTTCTGCCAATTCTTGAATGGTTTAATGTGATTATTGTAAATATCAATATATTCAAAAATTCCATATACTTTTTTAATAACTCTTCAAGTGTTAATTACACAACCACATAAACCTTGACTCTATACATAAAACTTCAATGCTCAATTTTTACTCATTATATCTCAAATTATACATTGACTTTTAACTATATTTTTAATTATACTACGATTATCTTTTGCAAAAGAGGAAAATCCATGGATTTAGATTTGGAGTTGAAATTATCAACGAATGAAAAAAGTTTTTATATAGAAAAATTTATAGCATTAATTGAAGCTATTAAAGAGTGTGGTTCGATTTTGAAAGCTACACAAATGGCTGAAATTAGCTATAAAAATGGGTGGGATATTTTAAATATTATGAATAATCAGTTTTCAAAAAAGATATTTGAGACTGAAACAGGTGGAAAAAATGGTGGAGGCACAAAAATAACTCCATTTGGTGAAAAGGTGCTCTCTTTTTATAAAGCTCTAATCAAAGAGCGAGAGTTTTTTATTGATTTTATGTCTAAACAGCTTGATTTGGATAAAGAAGAGTTATATTTTATACAACGGAGATTTAGTATGATGATTAGTGCGAGAAACCAATTACACGGTAAAATTATTGATATTAAAGAGGGTGCTGTAAATGTTGAGACTGTTTTAGAGCTTAAAAGTGGTGATAAAATATATGCACTTATTACAAAAGATGCAAAAGATGAGATGAATTTATCTCTAAATCAAGCGGGAGTTGCGATATTTAAAGCATCGTCTGTATTGCTAACACATGACGAAAATATAAAAATTAGTGCGAGAAACAAAATCGCTGGAACTATCTCTAAAATCATAGAGGGTGCGGTGAATGTTGAAGTAATTTTGGATATAAATGATGAGGTTAAAATATTTGCAATCATTACAAAAGAGGCATTGAGTGAGCTTGATTTAAAAGTTGGACAAAAGGCTATTGCAATTATTAAAACAAGCTCTCTTATGATAGGAGTTTGAGCATGAAAAAACTATTTTTAGCACTATTTTTTCTTTTAAATGTAGTTTATGCTGAAAATATAAAAGTAGCAGTTGCGGCAAATATGGCGACTGCTATCGAGGAGATAAAAGAAGAATTTTTAAAAGAAAATAGAGATGATAGTATAGAGTTTATCATTGGAAGTAGCGGAAAATTGGCAGCTCAAATTGCACAAAATGCTCCGTATTCTCTATTTTTATCAGCAGATATGGATACTCCTCAAAAGCTTTATGAACAAAAATTGGCTCTTTCTGAACCAAAAGTTTATGCAAAAGGTGCTTTAGCTATGTTTACAATCAAAGATATTGATTTAGCAAAAGGTATAAAGGTTTTGGAAGATAAAAATATCGAAAAAATCGCTATTGCAAATCCAAAAACAGCACCTTATGGTAAAGCTTCACTTGAGGCATTTAAAAATGCAAAAATTGATGTAGAAAAAAAGCTTGTATATGGTGAGTCAATCACTCAAACATTGCAATTTGCAACAACGGCAAGTGATATGGCAATAGTTGCTTTATCTTCTATGAAAGATGAAAAGATGAAAAAATATATCGAAGGTAAAAATTGGGTGAAAGTTGATAATTCACTTTATAATCCGATAAATCAAGGTGTAGTAATTACAAAAATTGGTGAAAAATCTGATTTAACAAAAAGGTTTTATGAATTCTTATTTAGCCAAAAAGCAAAAGAAATTTTTGTAAAATATGGGTATGTTTTGGAGTAATATTTTTATGCGACTTACACAATTTGAGATAGAGAGTATTTAAAATGCTTTTTGTAAAAGTTTTGGAAGTGGAAAAATTTATCTATTTGGCTCAAGAGTTGATGACAATAAAAGAGGTGGTGATATAGATTTATATATTGAGTTGGATAGTTTTGAAAATATTGGCAAAAATAAGATTGAGTTTTTAATCCTTTTAAAAAGAGCGATTGGGGAGCAAAAAATCGATGTTGTGTTTGATATGGGTGAAAATAGGTTAATTGATATTAATGCCAAAAGAGATGGGGTTTTACTTTGGAAGAGTTAAGAGAGATTTTTAGATTAATTGATAGATTAATGGCTGGATGTGATATAGATTATTTGGAGTTGAAGTCAAAAGAGATTGATGAAAAGTTTTTTGAAGATTATTTAAATCAAAGAATTGTAAATAGCTTTTTATTCAACTTTTCAAAAATTCAAGACAAAATTGGTGCAAAACTATTTAAAAAAGTGTTGTATGTTCAAAAAGAGATTGATAGTGAAAATACAAACATGAGAGATGTTTTAAATCTATTAGAAAAACTTGAAGTAATTGAGTCTGCAACTGATTGGGATAGAGTTAGAGAGATTAGAAATATTTTGTCTCATGGGTATCCATTTAGTCTATTAGAGCGAATTGAAAATATCCATTTAGCTATGGATGGATATGAAATAATTAAAAAAATCTATTTAAATCTAAAAAGTTACATCTCATGAACACAATAAGAGCTACTTTGAAAGATATAAAATCTAACGGCTCTTTAAATTTATTAGAATTTGAGAGTTTAGGTGAAGTTGTTAAAGTTTTAACTTTGGAGTTACCAAAAGAGTTAAAAATCGGTTCAAATGTGACTTTAAAATTTAAATCTTTTAGTCTGATTATTGGCGAAAATGTGTTAGTTTCTAATAGATTTTTTGGTGAAATTATCGAAATAGAAGAGTTTGATATTTTATCAAGAGTTGTTATAAAAAGCGATTTAGGACTATTTGAAACTAACATTTTAAGCGAAAATATAGAGAGTTTAAAGAAAAAAAAAGATGTAACATTTTTTATAAAACCGAGTGAAATTGTCATTGATGAGGTGCTTTCATGATTGAAATTGAACCATTTTTAATCTCATTTAAGTTGGCTTTTATCACGACTATTATTTTATTTATATTTTCAATTCCGCTTTCATGGTATTTATCGCAAAGCAAAAGCAAAATGAAGCCATTTGTAGAGGCAATAACTGCATTGCCAATTGTTTTGCCACCGACAGTTTTGGGCTTTTATCTGCTTTTTGCTTTGTCTCAAAACTCACCTTTGGGACAATTTTTTTATGACTATTTTGGCTTAAAACTTGTTTTTAGTTTTGATGGATTGATTATCGCATCTTGCTTTTATTCGCTCCCGTTTATGACACAGCCACTTCAAGCAGGTTTTGAAAATCTACCAAAAAACATAATCGAAGCCTCATATCTTTGTGGAAAATCAAAACTAAAAACTCTGCTTTTTGTAGCAATGCCAAATATAAAACCCTCAATCATTACAGCTATTGTTGTTACTTTTGCTCACACTGTTGGAGAGTTTGGAGTGGTTTTGATGGTTGGTGGAAGTATCCCTAGTGAAACGAAAGTTGCATCTATTGCGATTTATGAGTTTGTCGAGATTATGGATTATACAAATGCTCACATCTATTCGCTTATTATGGTGTTGATTAGCTTTTTTACACTTTTGACTGTTTATATTTTTAACCACAAAGCTAAACAAAGGTTTTTGTGATAGAAAACTAACCATATGCAAAAAAAACAGTTCAAATTGTTGAGTCTAAAACTATAATGCCATGAAAAAATCAAAAACCCACCACAAACAACAGTACTATTAAATGCAAATTGTATCCGACTAACTCACTTGTGATATATAAAATTTTACTGATAAAAAATATTTATTTGGAATATGTTGCGACTATATCTCTTTGAAAAATTCGCAAATATCAACATCTAATGCTTTTGCAATATGCCAAACACTATCTTGACCTACAAGCATGAGCTAATTTCATTTGAGAAATATTTAAACCAAAATTTCAATAGAATTTACTAACTTAATACCAATCGTTATAGCTTTTTGGTTTTTTTATAAAAAAGATATATTAAAGTAACATATTTTTAATAGACTTACAAAAAAATTGGATTGGAACTTTTTATGCAAAATATCTCTATCTATAATAAAATTAATAAACCCATGTATTATGTTCAGTTTGTATTTGCTTTTACTTTGTTTGGGGTTTTTTTCATAAATTACTTTTTGAGTAATAAGACAAAAGATAATTTAGAGTTGTTAAATCACTATAATATTGAGTATGATAGAAAGTTTGAAAGTATAGAACAGGATATTTCAAAACTTCAATCACTTATTTTTATCTCTTCTCATAGAGATATATTGGATTTTTTTGAAACACAAAAGATAGAGATATTGATACAATCTGTAAATGAACAGATAGATAAATTAAAAATATTTGTAATATCTCATGAAGATGAGAATAGTCAAAAGACTATTGAGTTACTAGAACAGATGAAAAAAAATTTTGGTAATTTTGCACTTTTAGGAAAGATGATACCAAATGATTTTAAAATAAGTAAAGAGGAAGGCATTGGTACATTAGGTGCTATTGATAATGTCAATTCGATGCTACTTGCAGATATTTTTACTTTAAAGAGTGCTATTAAAAAAAATATAAAATCAAATATGAATATATTAAATCATCAAATGGAGAATGTAAGATTTATACTTTTTATTGTTGTTGTTTGTGTTTTTATATTGAGTGCTATTGTACAATTTAGAATAAGTAGTTTAGAAAAAATTAATAATATATTAAAAGATGAGATTGATTTTGAGATTACAAAGAGAAAGAAGCAAGAAGAGCTATTAATTCAACAATCCAGAAATGCAGCAGTTGGTGAAACTGTAAATGCTATTGCATACCATTGGCAACAACCTTTAAATGTGATAGCTATATGTGTACAAGAAATTCAAGAAGAGTTATTGAATGAAAATTATAATAAGCAATTCGTAGATAAGATGTTAGATACTAGTTTTGAAAAAGTTATGTATCTTTCTCAAACTGTTAGTAATTTTAGAAATTTTTTTGATGATAATAAAGTAAAAACAAAAACTTTTTTTAATGTGTATCAAGTTTTCAATGAAACAATGGATATTTTGTCTGTTCAGCTATTAGAAAATGATATAAAAGTTATTGATAAGATTGATAGTGAAATAGATTTTTATGGGTATGAAAATGAGTTTAGACAAATCATATTTCATATAATAAAAAACTCTATAGAAGCAATACAAAAGAGAAAATCTCTTAAAAATAGTGATAATGGTTTTATTGAAATTTCTATTTTAAAAAATGAAAATGAGCTATTTATGGAGTTTTTAGATAATGGTGGTGGGATTGATAGTGATATACTTGAAAAGATTTTTAATCCTTTTGAACAAAGAACAAGTTTGCAAGTAGTTGGATTAAATCTGTTCATGATAAAAATTATTGTTGAGAGATATTTAGATGGAACTATCTCTTTAGTAAATAAAGATGATGGTTTAAATATATTCATAAAAGTTACAGAAACAAAATCTCATGATAAAAAGTGGAAAATGTGAGTAATTTTATAGTAATTGATTTTTTATACTATTTTGCAAATTTAAAAAAGGAGGAATTTATGAGTAGTACAAAGACTTTTTCAGAAGTTGTTGTAAGAGCTAGGCTTAAAAACTCAAAAGAGAAAAAATATCTGCTTGATAAATAAATCTCTTTTGTGCCTTAGCTAAAAAATTGTTTCAAACTCTTCAAAATTTTGTCTAATCGCTTCATATAAAACAACAGATACAGCAGTTGCTAAGTTTATACTTCTAGTTTTTTCACTCATTGGAATTTTTATCATATTTAATTCATTATTTTTCATTAAATTTATATCAAGTCCTGCATCTTCTCTTCCAAAATATAAAAAATCATTTGGTTGAAATTTTGCTTGAAAATGGTATTTTATAGCTTTTGTTGTAGCAAAAAAGTGTCTATCATCTATTGGGTACTTTTCTAAAAATTCATCAATGCTTTCATGAACTTCTATATTTAAATCTTTCCAATAATCAAGTCCTGCTCGTTTTAGTGCTTTTTCGCTCATGTCAAAACCTATGGGTTTTACGATATGAAGTTTAGAGTTTGTAGCTACACAAAGTCTGCCTATATTTCCTGTATTTGGTGGTATTTGTGGATTTACTAAAACTATATTAAACATTTTTTAACCTTCAAGTTCTGCTGCTGTTTTGAAAAAGTGGTCATAATTTTGTGTAAAATCAATACATCTATCACAAATCTTTTTTCCACCTTTGTATGAAAATGGGGCTTTACATTCGGTGCAAACTGCTATTTCATGTTTGATTAAAACTCGTGCTTTGTCGTATGCAAACTCTAAAATATCAAACCCATTTATATCTTCAAATGCTTTTGGTTTGCAAATATCACTGCAAATATTGCAATTTATACATTTACCAATTTGAAAAAATATGCTTAATTTATCCCCACTGTGGCTTAAAGCTCCTGTTGGACAAAATTGGATACATTCAGCACAATTTGTACATTTTTCAAAAACTATACTTTTATTTGAATAAAAGTTGTATGGATTTGCTATTTTAATACCTTCATGAACATCTAATAGAGTTTTTAAAGCAGATTTTAATAGTTTCAATTTTAATGGTGTACTTTTTGACTCATGTGTTTTTAAGTTATCTTTTACATTTTCACCATCTTTATCTATAACTTTATTTACAAACTGCTTAATAATTTCTCTTTTTGCTTTAATTTTAACATCTGTTTTGAGTTCAAAAGTTGGCTCTTTTTCTAGTTCTTTTAAAAATTCTTTGGCTATTGATATATTTTTTTCTATATTTTCTAAAACTTTTCCATTTTTATTATGTTCACACTCTTTACATGAGGATATATCAAAATCACAACTATTTTTAAATACTCCTAAATAGATAAAATGGTGTATGTCAAAAGAGTTTAAACATGGAATATTTATATTACATGAAAGAAGTTTTTCATCTTTTTTAGAAAAATTTTGTATAAACTCATTTGGTTCAAAATCACACAAACTTAAAGCTTCACTTGGACAAACTCCTAAGCAACTACCACAAAATGTACATTTTAACTCATTTATATATAGTTTATTTCTAATAAATTCAAATGCTTCATGAGAGCATATATTTATACACTCTTTACAATCATTATGAAAATACTCATTTCTTAAACAGTTTAGTCTATTAAATTTGAATACTCCTGCTTGTTGTGTATATTTTATATTCTCTTGTATCATTTTTTCCCTTTCATTTTTGTTTTTGACAAACTTTTTGCTTCGATGATATAATTTATATCTTCTAAAACAAATATTTCATCAACTTTTATATCTTTTAATCCGACGATTTTTTGATTTTTTACTATTTGTGCATATCCTGTTTTTGTTTTATGTGTTGGATTATTTGATTCATATAGTGCTTTTAGTGAGTTTAATTGTTGAAATTTATTGTTTATTGCAGAGTTAAACATTGTTGAAAGATTGGCTTTTAGCTCAAAAATAGGTTTTTCAAAATTGTTTAAATTGTACTGTTTAATTTTATTAAATCTAGTTGCTAATTGAGTTATCTCATCTCTCATTTTAGCCATTTTATTCTCTATAGAGTTTCTTAAAAACTGCTCTTTGAGTGAATTTATCTCTTTTGATTTTAAATCAATTATCTGTTTAAATCTATTTTCAAATTGATTGATTAGTGTATCTATATAGATTAAATACTCATATTTATCTCTTAAAATCATCTCTATTGCAGCTGATGGTGTTGGAGCCCTTAGGTCTGCTACAAAATCACTTATTAAATAATCGACTTCATGACCTACTGCTGAAATAATTGGAGTTTTTGCTTCAAAAATTGCTTTTGCGACAATTTCTTCATTAAAACCCCATAAATCTTCTATACTTCCGCCACCTCGACCAACAATTATCACATCTGCTTTTAAAGTGTCTGCTTTTTTTATACTGTTAGCTATATCAATTGCACAATTTTCACCTTGCACAATTGTATCTATTAATGTTATTTTAATTAAATTCCATCTTTTTTGTGCAACTTTTAGCATATCTTGAATAGCTGCACCTGTACTTGATGAAACTATTGCTACATGAGAGATAATTTTTGGTATCTCTTTTTTATATTTTTTATCAAAATAACCCATTTTTTCTAATTTTTCTTTCAACTGTTCATAGGCTAATGCCAAAGAGCCGATACCTACAGGCTCTATTTTAAAACAGTTGAGATTATATTCACCTCTTGGAGTATAAATAGAGATTGCTCCATCTGCTATAATTTGCATTCCCTCTTCAAGTTTAAATTTTAATCTTGAAGCATTTCCTTTGAAAAGTGTGCATTTTATTGATGAATTTTCATCTTTTAGAGAAAAGTAGATATGTCCGCTGGAGTGGTATGTTAGATTTGAAATCTCACCAGCAACTACAACTTTATAAAATGTAGCTTCCAGTAGAGATTTTATCTGATTATTTATCTCTGTTACACTAAGTGGTGAATGCAAATTATACCTTTTGAGAAATTAATAGTGTAGATATGTCAAATGAGAAACTTTTTTGATATTTTGTGATAAAACCAATCTCTTGCAACTCATCTCTCATCATTTTTGCACTTAAAAAGTTATCAATTGAGTCTGGTAGATATTGGTATGCTTCATAGTTTTTACTAACAAGTCCACCGATTTTTGGCAATATCTTTTTCATATAAAACTCTCTTAATTTTGACCTAAAATCATCTTTCTCATTTTTTGTGAACTCTAAAATGACCAATAAACCATTTGGTTTTAAAACTCTTCTAAACTCTTTGAAAGCGTCTATTCTGTCTATAACATTTCTAATTCCGTATGAGATACTGATAATATCAACACTCTCATCTTCAAATGGTAAATTTGTAGCACTTGATAGAGTAAATGAAAATTGTGGGAGTTTTTGTTTTGCAACATCTAACATCCCACTGCTTGGGTCTATTCCATGAATAGTTTTTACATCTATTTTATTTTTATTAGCTCTTTTTTGCCAATATTCACACATATCACCAGTTCCACATGCAACATCTGCAATTATCTCAATGCTATTTTTATCATAGAATTTATAAGCTAAATCACAAGCCATTCTTCTCCAGCTTTTATCAACTCCAAAACTTAAAACTCTATTTGTTATATCATATGTTTTTGATATTTCATTAAACATTGAAATAATTTTTTGCTGTTTTTCCATTAAATTTTAACCTCTCTTTTTTGACCAAATGATTAATTCTGTGCTATTTTTATACTCATGAATAATATCA
>JACAEZ010000194.1 GCA_013388565.1 Campylobacterales bacterium
ATTGTTGTAATTACCTTTGCAGCAGCTCCATATCCTGTTTGGAACTTCATGAGATTTGAAAGTTCTTCATCCATATTTACTTTACTTACAGATTCAAATTCAAGTTTTGTAGATTCATAAACTGCACTTTTTGTATCTAAATTGAGTATTGCAATATTTCCATCATTTGCTATCTCTGTTGTAACAAATTTATAAAAACCACTAATAGAGTCATTTATAACTTGTCCATTTTTTCTAAAAAAGTTTAATTTTTCGTACTGAAGTTGTTGCATATCATTTGCTACTGTATTATCGCCCTCTATTGGAGCTTCAAAAGCATTTATCTTTGTAGGGTCAAGTCCAAATTCTGATTTTATTGATATATCTTTTGCACTGCTACCATCAAAAAATCTTCCAAGTCCTAAACTTCCAGCTATATTTGTACCATTATCTTTTATGGCAATCGTATAACCTTGCAATGCTTTTTCTTGTTTTACAGATAGTCTAAAAATGTTATTTACATAAGAGGCTTCAAAATAGTCATCTATATCATTATCGCTGTTGTTATCACTATTATCATCAGAAGCTTTATTAAATTGATAAACTAAAGAGTTTGGTGCATCAACAGGCAAATCACCATCAAGTGTTGTTTTATGGTCTATTGTAATTGTTTTTTTGCCAACTTCATCACCATTTTTATTATACATGATAACATCAAATGTACCCATGGAAATATTATAATCAGAGTCATTTAAAATAGTATTTTTACCAAGAGTCAGCTCTTTTGAATCAAAACCAGTCGCCGCACTTCTTGCATAAACTGTATTTGAATACTCTATTAAGCCTTGTGCAAATGTATCTAAATCATCTATATATTTTTGAAGTTTTCCATTTTCAAAAGCACTTTTATCAGCATTCAACCTTGAACCTCTAAGGTCAAGCATAGCCCCAATTTTCCCACCTTTTATTTTTTCACTAATATCAACTGTTTTAAAATCTTGTTGTTGATAGTGAATTTCATAAAATTGGTCTGGAGAATTATCTGATTTTGCTTCTAATTTATGAAATTCAACACCATCAACTAGTGTAAATCCAGAAATATTTATATTATATGTTGTTTTATATTCATTTAAATTTGGGTCAATAGAGGCATCTGAAAGTATATTCTTTCTACTTACTGATATATCCATAAGTTTTGAAAGTTCAAGCTCTAATTTGTCTCTTTGGTCTTTCAAATCATTTGCATTAGCTAATGGGTCTGCCTCAATTGCTAATATTTTTCCATTTATATCTGCAATCTCTTTACCTACTCTATTTACCTCATCTATATTTGCTTTTAGCTGGTCATTTGTAGATTTTTGAAGTGTTTTCAGTCTATCTCTAAGCTCTGTAATATGGTCTGTAAGTGTGTTTGTATGTTGTGCTAAAGTTGTTTTTAAAGCACCATCAATAGGGTGAGTAGAAAGACTCTCCCATGCATCAAAATAGTTCTTCATGTCATTGAATATACCAATATTATCAATATCTGGAAAATATGTAGCCACCTCATTTAAAGTTTGTTCCATATAATTTGCATTCTCTTTATCACTTCCAGCTTTTCTGTATCTATCATAAATAAACTCATCAAATACCCTAGTAACAGTAGTTATATCAACACCTTGCCCTACATTTGTACCATATTTTGTAATAGGCATAGAGTTGGCTAAAACAACTCTTTGTCTTGTATAATACTCATTATTTGCATTAGACACATTGTGACTAGTAGTTTCAACAAGAAGTTGAGAAGATTTTAATCCAGTATAAGCTGTATTGATAGAACCAAATATTGACATGTTAAACCCTTAATTCTAATGAACTACCACTTTTTGAGTTTACTCTTTTATAACCTTGCATTTCAGTAGGTATCAATCTCTCTATTACAGAGTTATAAAATTCACTAACTGCTAATACCATTCGTGCATATTTTTTATTTATATCTTTTAATAGTGCTAAATTTTTTTGAAACTCATCAAGCCCATTTTTTATATCATCTGATAACAGCTCATCAAGAGATTTATCTCTATTTTGAGATATAAGCTTAGATATTTCGCTATTGATTAATGATTTTTTATTTTCAAACGATACAATAAGCTCATCTTTAATTTTGTTTCTTTTAAACAACTCATCATGATGAGCTAATTTTATATCATCTATATCACTTGAAGTTATTTCAATTATTTTTAAAATGTCGCTATTTGCTGAAGCTATATATTGAATTAACATGAAATTCCTTTTTTTTATTACGGTCAAAAAAAGAAAAAACCTTAAACTACCAACTCCTCTGCCATTTTTTCAGCAGTTTTATGTAAATCTATCTTATACTCTCCGCTTTGGATCTTATTTTTTATATCCTCTACTTTACTTTGAGTTTTTAGATTTGTTTGAGTCATAGTTTCCGTTTCTTCTTTTTTTGCCATGGTTTGTTCTATTTTATTACCAACACCTTGCAAATGTGTCGAAGAGACTGAATTTAACATCTCCATATCCTTTATATGCAACTTGAGTTTAATTTATAAACTCTATATCGACATATAAACAAAAATGTTAAAAAATGTAACTTTAACTAATACCTTTATTACTATTTTGAGTCAAAAAATCAAACAATAACTTTGAATAACCAAAATCCCCACTAACCTCTTTACTCAATGTATCGTTATACATTGATTTATAAATGTCACTTCCAACTCCACTACCAAAGAAAAAATCACTTTTTTGAGTAGATTCATCGAGAATTTGCTTCAAAATTACAGACTCAAAATTATCTGTTTGCTCTTTTAAAGCTTTATCATTTTTTGTATCATCAAGTTTTGGAGTTTGATTTAAACTCAAAGCTGTTAATGAATTATCTATCATCATGAAAAATCCTTTTAAATAATTTCTAAATCAACACTAATTGCACCAGCTTTTTTCATAGCCTCTAGTATTGAAATAATATCTTTAGGAACTGCACCAAGTTTTTGTAAAGCCCTTGCAAGTGAGGCTACTGTCGGCTTTTTAGACTCTATAATATTTGATTTTTGCCCTATTATAAAATCACTCATATCAACACCATTATCTTTTTGATTTTCTATAGCATCACTTACACTACTATCTGGTGTAATTTTTATTGTTATATCTCCATGAGAGATAACAACAGGCTCTATAGTAATATCAATACCAGCAACTATTGTTCCAGTTCTCTCATCTATAACAATTTTATCTTTTTTACTGTACTCTATATCAATATCTTGTAGTTGTGCCAAAAATTCAACCATACTAATATTTTTTGGTTTACTTACTCTCACAGTTCGAGGGTCGATAGCAATAGCAACCTTATCATCAAAAAAGTTATTTAAACTTTTCTGAATAGCCACAGCATTTGCAAAATTTGACTCTTTCAAACTAAGCAATGTACTCTCTTTATTGTAAATATCATAAATAATCTCTCGCTCTACAATAGCCCCACCATACATAGCCCCAGCAGTTGTATGATTTTGCACTTTTCCACCACCTTGATTTCTACCACCAATACTAACAGGACCTTGAGCTAGTGCATAAATTTCACCATCAACCCCTTTTAATGGAGTAAGCAATAAAGTTCCACCCTCTATAGATTTTGCATCACCAATAGAAGAGACAACAATATCCAGTTTATCCCCTTGCCTTGCAAACGGTGGAAGTTTTGCAGTCACCATGACAGCTGCTACATTTTTTGATTTTATATCTTCAGGACTAACCTTTACATTCACACTCTCAAGCATATTAGATAAAGACCTCAAAGTAAAAATAGAAGACGAACCATCACCAGTTCCAGTAAGTCCAACAATCAAGCCATAGCCTATAAGCTGATTATCTCGAACTCCTACAACTTGAGAAATATCTTTTACCTTAGCAGAAAAAAGAAGTTCTACAAATAAAAAGAGAAATACAAAAAGTCTTATCATGAATATCCTTGAAACAATCAATTTGTTACAAAAATAGCAAAAATTGTTCCAATGATAACAGTGATATAATTTTTAATAACATGTTTATCAAAATAATCTTACAACTTAAACATGAATCTTTAAATCTATGGAATTAATTATAATGAAAAATATAATACCCCACCAAAATTAAACAATTTTTTATAGATATTTATTCTCTTAGAGTAGAATTTAAAAAATAA
>JACAEZ010000038.1 GCA_013388565.1 Campylobacterales bacterium
GTCCCACCCATCGGACTTGTAGTCGTTCTTATCTGCTTTTTACCACTACTATCAATAAACTCATCTATAAAAAAGACTAAAGGATTTGTTGTATCTTTATTAAATTCTGTAGAGTTTGCATCTTTCAATCCAAGTACATTTCTTGAAAATTCAATAACAGCTAATTGCATACCAAGACAAATACCTAAAAATGGCTTTTTATTTATTCTTGCATATTTTATACTCTCTATTTTACCTTCAGTTCCTCTCTCACCAAAACCACCAGGGACTAATATTCCATCAACATCATCCAACAGTTGTGTATTATTTTCTGAAATATCTTCAGCATCACACCATTTTATATTTACTCTAGTATTAAGATTAGCCCCTGCATGAGTTAATGCTTCAATTAGCGATTTATACGACTCTTTAAGTTCAATATATTTTCCAACAAAAGCTATAGTTATCTCATCTTTTGGAGCAATAATCTTTTTAACCAACATATCCCACTCATCCATGTTAGGTTTTAATTCAACAAGTTCAAATTTTTTCGCAATAGGTGTTAAAATATCTTGTTTTAAAAAATTCATAGGCACTTTATAGATACTTTCAGCATCAATAGCCTCAATAACACTATCCAAGTCAACATCGCAACTAAGTGCTAATTTTTTCTTTAAATCTTTTGGAAGAGATTTTTCAGTTCTACAAATCAAAATATGAGGAGTAATACCAATTCTTCGCAATTCTTGAACAGAGTGTTGAGTAGGTTTTGTTTTGAGTTCACCAGCAGCTTTTATAAAAGGTATCAAAGTAACATGCATATTTAAAACTCTACTACTACCAAGTTCATGTTTAAGCTCTCTAATAGCCTCTAAAAATGGCAATCCTTCAATATCTCCAACAGTCCCGCCAAGCTCAACTATCAAAATATCTTTACCAAAACCAGCCAACTCTATTCTTCTTTTTATCTCATCAACAATATGAGGAATTACTTGAATAGTTTGCCCTAAATATTCACCTTTTCTCTCTTTTTCAAGTACACTAGTATAAACTTGACCAGTTGTAAAATTATTATTTTTAGACAAATTTGTATCTAAAAATCTTTCATAATGCCCAATATCCAAATCCGTCTCACCACCATCAGCCGTTACAAACACCTCTCCATGTTCAAAAGGACTCATAGTGCCAGGGTCAACATTCAAATATGGGTCAATTTTTAGTATAGAAACATCTAAATTCGAATGTTTTAAAAGTGTTGCCAAACTAGCAGATGTAATCCCTTTACCAAGTGAGCTTAAAACCCCACCTGTAACAAAAATGTATTTTGTCCCTTTTTTCTTCATGTTATACCTTAAAATAGTGTTTTGATAAATAAAAGTTTACAAAAAATGGGCTTTAATTTCTATTTTTTACGAAACAATATTAGCCCCTATTTTTCTATTTTCAACTCTTGCATTTTGTGAGATTTTTGCAAAACCAAATATTTTACTATTTGTAGCAACAATAGCATTATCAAAAACTTCTGCTTTCATAGAAACTACTGCATTTGCATACACTTTTGCATTTCCATAGATAGAGGCATTTCCATAAATTTTTGCTTCACCATAAACTTGTGCATTTTCAAAAACTATAGCCTTATCTTTTATTTCCGCATTACCTTTTATTTCAGCACTTCCATATACTTTTGCATAATCTTTTATTACACTATTCTCCAATATGTTTGCTTCACCAAACACCTCTGCATTATCTTTTATTTTTGCATCTCCATATACAGAACCATTTTCATAAACTTTTGCATTATCATAAATCCAACAATTTCCAACATGAGATAAATTTTCCTCTTTTTCTATAAAACCACCAATATCCCCTTTTTTTACATCTCCAAAATTTTTTATAGCTTGAACTCTATACAATTTTGAATTTTCATCTTTTATCAAAATATATTTTTTATTCTCTTCAATATCTGAAATTTCTATCTCATCTTCTACCTTTTTTGAGATAATTTTTGCAAATATCAACAATAAAATTAAAATTGATATTAATACAGTAGCTTCATGAATTAGACTATTCATTTTTTTAGTCTCCTTTGTTTATAATTTCTATTAAAAAAAAAATAGTGGAAAATTGAAAATGTCGTATATAAAAGTGGATAAAGCAAAAATCGTTCATAATTTAGAGTTGATAAAATCGCATGTTGGTTCATTTGATAAAATAGCCGTTGTTTTAAAAGATGATGCTTATGGTCATGGAGCTTTAAATGTAGCAAAAATATGCTTTGATTTGGGTATTAAACGAGCTATCGTAAGGCATGAAAGAGAGGCGGTTGAAATAAAAGATTTTTTTGAAAATATTTTAATATTAACTGGTGGTGAAAATAGTTTTCATGAAGGTTTTGAATATACAATAAATGATATTTGTGATATTCAATATTTTAATAAAAATTCAAAAGTACATATAAAAGTTGATACAGGAATGCACAGAAATGGTGTTGATATGGACTCTATTGAACAGTGCATGTTAAAGTGTGTTGAAAAAAATATACAAATTTGTGGAGTTTTTACACATTACAGAAGTGCTGATATACTATCTAGCGAATTTTTTTGGCAATTTAAAAACTTTGAAACTGTTAAAAAAAGAGTTATTGAGTACTCTAAATTATTAAATATATCTTTACCAAAATTTCATTCATGTAACTCTTCAGCTACATTTAGATTAAAAAATATTGATGATGATTTTGTTAGAATTGGAATTGCCATGTATGGTTATTTGGATATGGGAGTTGGTTTTGAAAAGTTGGATTTAAAACCTGCTATGTCACTTTTTGGAGAAAAAATATCTACAAGAACTATCAAAAAAGGTCAAAGAGTAGGATATGGTGGAGTTTTTGAAGCTCCAAAAGATATGGTTATCTCTGCTTATGATGTTGGATATGGAGATGGTTTTTTTAGAGCAAATGAGAGAAAAAAGATTTTTACAAAAGATGGACGAGAGATTTTAGGAAAAGTATCCATGGATAATATTTTAGTAGAAGGTGACTCATCGGAAATATGTATTTTTAATGATGTATCGGCTATTGCAAAAGAGTTTGATACTATAAGCTATGATATTTGTGTAAAATTATCGAAAAATATAAAAAGGATTTGTGATGTATAAAAAATATATTAACTCATTTTATCTATTTGTACTAGCTTTGAGTATTGGAGCTGTTTTTTGTGCTGGTGCATTATCTGCACCTGTAATATTTACCGCTTCAAACTATACAATTATTGACATAGATAGATTTAACTCTGGGCTTATCATGAGCGAAATTTTTAGACGATTGAACTATTTGCTAAATTTTAATGCTTTTTTGATTTTACTATTTGAAGGGTGGAACTATTTAACATTTAAAAGAGATAAAATAATTTTAATTAGTTCATTTATTACTGTTTGTTGCACTCTACTTTTTACACTTTACTATACTCCATTTATACTAGAATCGCTTTTGTTAGGAGCCAATAAAATATTAACTCCACAATTTGAAGGAATGCACAAAGGAAGTGAGATAGCTTTTAAACTTCTGTTTATATCATTAGCAGTGTTATTTGTCAAAAAGGTTATAAATTATGATAAAAATTAGAGGATTGAAGAAAAGTTTTGGCAATTTAGAGATTTTAAAAGGTGTTGATTTAGATGCAATTGAAGGGAAAACTACTGTAATATTTGGAGTTTCTGGCGGTGGAAAGTCAACTATTATAAAACATATTGTTGGATTATTGAAGCCAAATAGTGGTTCTATTTTTGTTGATGGCAAAGATATAGTTACACTAAATGAAAAAGAGCTTAGAGTTGAGAGAAAAAATATAGGCTTTTTATTTCAAAATGGTGCTTTATTTGATAGCATGAATGTTTTTGATAATGTTGCATTTCCGCTTGTAGAGCATACAAATATGTCAAAAAAAGAGATAGAAAAGATTGTTTTTGAAAAGCTTGAAATGGTTGGATTAAATCCTATTAGAGTTACTAAATTATTTCCAGATGAGTTGAGTGGTGGTATGAAAAAAAGAGTAGGGTTGGCTAGAACTATTGCATTAAATCCTAAAATTTTACTTTACGATGAGCCAACAAGTGGGCTTGACCCAGTTACAAGTGATTTAATATCTACTATGATTAAAACACTTCAAAATGAGATAAAAACAACATCTATTTTAATTAGTCATGATGTAAAGGAGAGTTTTAAAGTAGGTGACTATTTTGCTATGTTGTTTGATGGAAAAATAGTAGAATATGCAGATAATGAGAGTTTTAAAAACTCTAAAAATGAGGTTGTTAGACAGTTTATAGATGGACTTAGCGAAGGACCTATTGAGTTTTAAACTTTAGACCCTGTTTTTGGGAAAAAGAGCGACAGATTTGGAATGTAATTCGTTTGTTAATTCTTATATTTCTTGTCTTCATGCTTTTATTATATCTTATGGTATGAGTTGTTACTCAAAATATTTGAAGTGAATAAAAACTACTCATAATCCTTTAATTGCTTATATTTATCAAATGTAGCTTTTTATATTCAACACAGTTATTTA
>JACAEZ010000121.1 GCA_013388565.1 Campylobacterales bacterium
TATGTAATTTAGGTAATAAATTTAGATTAATGAGAGTGGGAGACTCAATATTTAATGAAAAAATTTTGTCTTGACTTTTTGTGGTAGTATAGTTTTAGAAAGTAAAAATTAATGTTAGCTGTAAAAAATAATAGAATGCTTGGATGTATATCACAAATAAAAATATTAGTAAAAGTTGGATTTAATATAAGAGGAAAATAAAAATGATAACAAGTAAAAAGTTTGATGAGTTGAATTTGCCAATAGATATGGTAGAAAATCTCAAAACTTTAGGGTATGAATATATGACAAATATCCAAAGTATTGGTTGTAAGCCTATGTTAGATGGTATCGATGTTATGCTTAAAGCAAAAACAGGAAGTGGAAAAACAGTTGCTTTTGGTATTCCTATTTGTTTAAAAATAGATGAAAAAAATCCAATTACACAATCATTAATAATTTGTCCAACAAGAGAGTTGTCCGACCAAGTGGCAAAAGAGCTTAGAAAATTAATAAAATTTAAGCAAAATGTAAAAATTTTGACACTTTGTGGTGGAGTGCCTACAAGATTGCATATAAATTCACTTAAAAGTGGGTGTCATATTGCAATAGGTACGGCTGGTAGAATTTTGAGATTGCTTGAAGATGGGCATTTGAATGTAGAAAAGATTGATACATTTGTACTTGATGAGGCTGATAAAATGCTTGATATGGGATTTTTTGAAGATATTTCAAAAATTTTATCATTTATAAATCAAACAAAACAGACTATTTTTATATCTGCTACATTTCCAAAAGATGTGATAAATCTAAGCAAACAGATACAAACAAATGCTCTCATGATAGAAGATGTTGAAGAGGTACCAAATTTGATAGAGGAGATTTTTTATCATGTTGAACATGCAGAAAAAATCGAGGCTTTAAAAAATATTTTATCTATTTATGATTTTGGAAGTACAATCATTTTTTGCAATACAAAAGATGATGTGAAAAAGGTTACAAATGAGTTGGAGCTTGATGGGTATTTTATAAAATCACTTCATGGAGAGCTAGAACAGCTAGATAGAGATGAGATACTTCTTTGTTTTGCAAATAAAACTATTCCTATATTGGTCGCTACAGATTTGGCTTCTCGAGGACTAGATATAAAAAATATAGATGTTGTTATAAATTTTGATATGCCAAACAACAAAGAGACATATATTCATAGAATTGGTAGAACGGCTAGAGCTGGAATGCATGGAAAAACTATCAATTTTGTAACTTGTGAAGATAGAGAATTTAATGACAATTTGCCAAAAGTTCCAACTATTCAAAATAAAAAAATAATAAAGCCAAAAATGGGAACTATATGTATAGAGGGTGGTAAAAAAGAGAAACTTCGAGCAACAGATATTTTAGGCACTTTGACATCAAACAAATCTATAAAAGGTGAGAATGTTGGCAAAATAGATATTTTTGATAGATATGCTTATGTGGCTACTGATACGACTGTTTATGATATTGCCTTTTTTCATTTAAGTACAAACAATATCAAAGGTAAAAATTTGAGAGTTTGGAAGTTGTATAGTTAAACCCGAATGTTGCAATAGGGTTTATTTCAGACACAGTTTTTAAATTTTAAATGCAACCAAACTAACAGCCATGACCATCATACCAAAAACTATTCCAAAAATGGTCGTGTGTGCATTTCCATAAACTCTAGCACTAGGTAACAACTCATCAAAACTAATATAAACCATAATACCAGCTACCATGCCAAATACAATACCCAAACTAAATTCACCCATAATAGGCAACAGTAAAAAGTACCCAACAATGGCACCAAGTGGTTCGGCGATACCTGAAATAAAAGCATATTTAAATGCAAGTTTTTTATCTCCAGTAGCATGATAAATAGGCAAAGAGACAGCCATGCCCTCTGGAATATTGTGAATTGCAATCGCCATTGCGATAGAAAGTCCTAAAACTACACTATCAATAGAGGCTATAAATGTTGCAAAACCCTCTGGAAAATTGTGAATACCAATGGCAATTGCCGTAAAAAGCCCTGTTCGTTTTAGGTTTGCTTTTAGTTTTGAGTGGCTATCAATATTTAGTGGCTCTAATTCGCTTTGATTTTTTAACTCATGAGGATTTACATCTTCAGGGATAAATCTATCAATCAATGCAGCAAACAAAATACCACCAAAAAAACAACCAAGTGCTATAAATTCGCCTATTGCCTCTCCAAAATGAACTCCAAATGCCACTTTTGATTTTGCCAAAATCTCTACAAAACTAACATAAATCATAACTCCAGCACTAAAACCAAGCCCAATTGATAAAAGTTTATTGTTATCTCTTTTTGTAAAAAAGACTAAACTAGCCCCCACACCAGTGCTTAATCCAGCAAAAAGTGTGAGTAAAAATGGAACAAGTAAAGTATCAAAATCAAATTCACTCATGAATGTTTTTTAGTACAAATGCTCTGTTTTAAAATGTTCAGCAGGAACTTTGCATAATGGACATGCTTTTGGCGGTTTTTTGCCTCTATGTACATGACCGCACACTTCACAAACCCAAACTTCCTCTTCATCACTATTTAAAAATCCATCCTCTTTTAGTGCATCTTGAAGCTCTTTGTACTCTCTTTCATGCTCCACTTCCACTTTTGCTATCATCTCAAAAAGTTTAGCAATCTTATCAAGCCCCTCTTCTTTTGCAATAGCTGCAAACTCTGGATACATGATAGTATGTTCATAGTTTTCACCAGCCATACCAGTATCAAGATTTTTCAAAGTAATCTCTGTTTCAGCTCCATCAACCATCATGTGATAAGCTTTAAACTCCGCTCTTGCATGATACATCTCATTAAGTGCTGCTTCTCTAAAATGCTCTGCAACTCTCAAATACCCCTCTTTTTCGGCAATATCAGCAAATAAATCATACTTGTTTCTAGCCATCGACTCACCAGCAAATGCTTTCATGAGGTTCACTGCCGTCAAATTTGTAGTAATGCACTCCATCTTTTCACCACAACAAACAAGTGTTCCACCGCCTACTTGTTGAACCTCTACCTCATTTCCACACTTATTGCATTTATAAGTTTGATACTTTTTCATAAAAACCCCTTTAAAATTGTGAATGGAAAAATTTTATCATTTAGAACTTAATGTGTTGTTAAAAAGTTTTGTTGAAATCATTATTTGATTAAAATATTGTCAACTTATCTAACAACTTTTGAAAATGAAAAATAATTTTAAAAAATTTGTCTTGACTTTTTGTGGTTATATATTTTGCAAGACTACTTAAATTATTTTTCTATAGCTTTATTTAAAAATTCCCAAATTTTAACCATAGCCCATGTATCAAGTTTGCAATACTCTAATAAATCATTTTTTATCTTCTCTCGTTTAGATTTATCATCTATCAAATATAAATTTGAAAAACTTTCCATTGCTATGCCACCATGTTGAATGTTTAAATTTTTATAATCAAGCTCTTTATCTTCTGGAAAAAGTACAGGCAAGATAGTTTTTATAGAGTATCCGCCATGAAAGTTTGGGTGGTAGTATGCTTTTGATTGAAATGGATATGCTAAATCTATAAATCTATCTAGCAATCTTAACAACTCATCACTCATGTTTAATTTACCTTCAAATCTAAAATTTGAGTGTTCAACTAACTTTTTAAAATAATTTGCCAAATTTTTTATTTGAGTCTTTTCAAACGATTGATTAAATGCCATGATTGTGCCACTTTTTGTTATATCTTCAACCATTTGAAATATCAACTCTACTCTAGGGTCGCTAAATTCATCGCCTAAAAACTCTTTATGAATAATTGTTCCATCTTCATGAAGTATATGAAGTGAGTATTGAAATGGAATTTGTTCAAATGGTTTTTGATATTTAAATCTAGGAATACTGTTTTGAAATGTCTCAAAATCAAAAAAGTTGATAGGATATTTAACACTTTTTATAAACTCTTTAATAGCAATTTTATCTATATAAGTTTGTTGTGATTTGTGATGTTTTATTTGAAACGAAGCATTTTTAGTAAATGGTATATCATTTGGAATATCTTCTATTTTTAAAATTCCATCATAATA
>JACAEZ010000213.1 GCA_013388565.1 Campylobacterales bacterium
CATCAATAGATGTTCCATCATTAAAATAGACTGCATTTTGCTCCACTTTTGATATTTTTTTATTCGTAATAATCTTTACACCAAGTGAAAGCAACCTTTTTGTTGACTTTTCAATCAAATATTTATCAAGCCCAGGTAATACTGTTTTTTGAGAACTGATTAAATAAACATTTATATTATCACAATTAAATGCCCCATTTCTGTAAAACTCTCTTGAATAATATGCCATTTCAGCAGCAATCTCAACACCACTGATACCAGCCCCACCAATTACAATATTAAATTTTTCAGTACAAACTCCACCTTCAGCCTCAAGTTTTCTATAAATAGCACTCTCAAATTTTTGCTTAAACTCCAATGCTCTTTTTAAACTTTTTACACCATGAGTACACTCTTTAAGCCCTTCAATATTTGTATTAAAATTTGTTCTAGCACCTGCTGAAATAATCAAATAGTCATATTTAAAATTATCTATATCTGTAATAACAACTTTTTCTTTTACATCAATATCTAAAACATCTCTTTTAAAAAATTTTACACTCTCTCCAAACCCTTCACAAAGCGAAAATAAATCAATAGTAACATCAGAAATTTCACTTTTATTTGCTATAAAATCATAAATCTCTGGCTGTAAATAGTGATAAGGATGTCTATCTAACAAAACTATCTCTAAATCATCTCTATCTTTTAAATGCTCAATCGCCCTAATACCACCATAACCACCACCAATAACAACTACTGTTTTTTTCATGAAACTCCTTTTTTAGATATTTTATCTTTTGAAAGTTACTTAACTAACTTTTAACTTAAAATAGTTTTTTTTACCTGCTGGAACTCTTTCTATTAATTCAAAATCTTTTAAAAGTTTTAAATCTTTTTGTATTATTCGTTCAGATATTTTAAAAACTTTAGATAACTCTTTTGATGTTAGCATAAATGATTTTTTTTCATTTGAGAGTATTTTTATAATTTTTTGTTGTCTTGGTGTTAAATCTATATTTTTTTGTTTTACTATATTATTTACTATTTCATCTCTAAAATATGTTGTTATTCTAAGTTTTAATTCATGTAATCCATCAAGCATAATATTGCTCAAGTAATAGAAAAAATATGTCATATCAAATTTAACATGAGAGTTATTATTACTTCGTTCTACATCAACAAAAGCTTTATAATATGACTTTTTATCTTTATTTATAATTTCAGATATAGAGATATAATAGAACATATCATAGTTATAAAGTTTTAGTAAATGAGTAAATAAAATTCTAACTGTTCTACCATTTCCGTCCATAAATGGATGAATATAAGCAAATAAAAAATGAAATGCAATTGTTTTATAAATTTTATCTATAGGTTTTAAAAAGTCATTATCTTTCAAAAATTCTATCAATTCATCTAACATCTGCAAAGCTATAGTTATATGTGGTGCAGAAAATATTATTTTTTGCTCTGCACTCTTAATATCTACATCATTTTTTCTATAATTTCCCTCATCTTCACCATTATCTAATGTATTTTCGGTAACAATTTTATGTAAATATTTTATAAAATCATTGTCTATATCTTCATTTTTATCTTTTATAAACATTAGTGCTTCAAAATTGTTTGAAATCATCTGTTCGCTAATATCTTTTGGTGTATCTTTTTTTTCTACCAACTCTTTTGTTCTAGCTATTGTACTAAAAGCCCCTTCTATTGAAGAAGAGCTAAAACACTCTTTGATTAAACTCTCTTTTAAAAGTTCAAATGTATAAATCTCTTTTAATAGATACTCTCTATTTTTAAAAAACTCTTTTATCTGCTCTATTTTATTTTTTAGATAGACAGTCTCGACAAAATAAAAGCTTTTATTTTCAAACTTAAATATTTCAACTTTTAAATTTTGTCTTATATTTTCTATTTTTTCTTTTATAACCTCAAAATTACAATTTGACTCTTTTATTAAATGTTTTCTATATTCAATTTCATTATCTGTAAAATAGTTATCTATAGTTAAATACTTTATCCATTCATCATTTGTAGTTGGATATTTTTTATTCATGATGATGTTTAATTAGTAATTAAACCCAAAATCAAAGCTTAATGAGTTAAATGATGAAAATTTTGTATCAAAGTAGTTATATTTATAGCCAATGGTTCTAAGCATATTTATATCACTTTTTGGGTCTAATCCTTGTGGGCAAACCATTGTACAGTTTCCACAAAGTGTACAATCCCAGATTCCATTTTGTTGGATTTTATCTATATGCTCTTTTTCATCTTTTTCTCTTGAATCTATTGTATATCTATAAACTCTTGAGAGTGCAAATGGTCCTAAAAAAAAGCTATTTAGTTCAAAAACAGGACATGAGCTATAACATGAAAAGCATAAAATACAATCAGATTGAATATCATATTTTTGTTCATCGCTCTCGTTTGGTTTTGTATGATTATATTCTATTAAATAACTATTACATTTTAAAACATCAAATTTTGTTTCACAAACCAAATCTTTAATAACTTCAAGATTTTTCAAAGGCTCGACAAAATCATTATCACTTGGCTTATACTCACAAGCTAAAACCTCTTTATTGTTTACTCTTACAGCACAACATCCACAAACACCGCTTTTGCAACCTATATTAAATGTAAATGAAGAGTCGATATTTGCTTTTATATATGAAAAAATTTCTAAAAAAGTTTTGTTTTCTAACTCTACTTCAAACTCATCAACTCTGGAAATACCATCTATAAATCTACTGATTAAAAGCTTCATGAAATACTTTCATACTCTTTGATAAGTTTTTCATGATTTCTTTTTACTATTTCAAGCACTGCATTCATACCACCAGCTAGTGAAAAAAACCAAAATTTATGTTTCATTATCCAATCTACCAATTTTGCTTTTTTATGTATATCATCTTTTGGGTCAAGTACAACTAATTTTGCTAATTCAAACTCTTGATGGGCAATGTATGACTGTACAACATCAATATAAAGTTTTGTAAATTTCTCATCATTAAACAACTTTTTAACAGCACTAATATCATCTGTTAATTTAACAAGTTTTTCAAAATTTATCTTTTCAAGTTTGTTTTGTTTATTTAATTTTTCTAATATTTCAAACTCTTTGGCTAGTTTTAAAAATAATTTTTCAACTCTATTTTGATATTTTTGTCCAAGTTGTATCCATTTTTCAACATAATCAACTGCTATTTTTAGATTTTTTTTGTACTCATTTTCTGTTGAGTATTTTAGTTTTATAGCTTTTTTAGGTTTTGATTTATCTATAAATTGTTCTATAAATTCACAAAATGGCATTTCAACAGCACCATTTATTCTAGCGCCACCCTCTGTACAGTTATATGTTGTCATGAAGTTTTTAGAATCTTCTATATATTTTTCAAAATAGTTTCTAAAAAGTAGCCAATTTATAGATGTTCTAATCTCTCCATTACCACCATACTTTTCTACATAAGAGTCTGTTACTGCATACTCTAACTGGTCTTCACCATAAATATTTCCTTTTGAATGGCTCTTTCCATCTTCGCCATAAGCCAAATCTTGCCCAATCAATACACACTTTTCAAAACCCATAACATGAGCTAATTCATGAGCCATATTTGAAACACTCATACCAATTCCATGAAAACCAAATTTATTCAATTTTTCAAAATATTGTGTATAACCAAATGGTCTCATGACAATACATTTTTGCCCTTTTATAGCCTCTATTGATGTTGGGTGAAGTACTGAAGCTACACAAAATATAACATCTTTTGAATAATTAGCTGATGGAGCACCAAGCATTGAAGAGACATCTCCTTCTGTTCGCTCTAGTGAAGTTACAATATCTGCTTTTATTCCACACTTTTCTAAATATGCCAATGTTGCATCTGGAGTTATGATTGTTACATAATCTTGTATCTGTTTTAAAAGCGGAATTTGTTTATCTAAAGATGGACCTGTTGAGGTAATAACTGCAATATTTGAGTTTTTTTTCTTTATCAACTCTTGAAATTTATACCCTTTTAACATATCTGGAATATTATGTAAATGGTGTTCTATCCCCATTAAAGAGTCTATTGCACAGTTACCCAAACTATAAACCATCTGTGCTATTGCTTTTGAAAATAGTTGATTTACTCTTTTTATATCTTCACTATGGTTATTTATATAGTACTCATGTAAAATTTTTAAATCATACAATTTTGCATAAACTTTAAAATCTTTATTGATAACAACATCAAATGCAAAACCATATGTAAAATCATCAGAATATTTGATGAAAATTCTATTATCTTCTATCTCTTTTGATAAATCTACAAAATTTAGTGCTATATAAATTACCTCTAAATTTGGTTCAATTATTACAACTCTTTTATGAACATCATTTCCCATGAGTGCTTTATAAAAAATTCCATTTCCTATGCCATAAAAAAATAGCATAGGGTACAATCTATATTTTTCATCATACTCTTTTACCAAATTTTCTATATCAACTGCTGGATTTTCGTAAATTGTCTGTTGTGTTTTTAGATTTAAAATATTTATATCTATTGGGTCTTTTCCTTGATAAATATCAAAATCAACATTCTCTTTTATCTGTTTAAGCTTTTTTGCTAACTCTAAGTCCACTTTTTCTAATGCTTCTAAATTCTTTGAGTAGTAATCAATCATGATTATCCTTAGTTAAAATTATCTTTTTAATCCTATTGCCTCTTTTATCAAATCATCTGCTGTTGTTATTGATTTTGCATTTGCACTATAACTTCTTTGCATGACCATTATCTCTGTCAAAGCTGTTGCCATATCGACATTACTAGTTTCAAGCATTTTTTGTTTTATTGCACTTCCTGAAAATAAGTCAAGCCTTCCAACTGTATCTGTTCCTTCTTTGTGTTCCCATAAAAGAGTTGGTATTCCACTTTTATATGGCGATGTTTCACCGTTTAATGAAGGTGTTACAGAAAAAAGATTTGAACCAACCTTTGCTAAACCTTGGTCATTTATAAATCTACTAAGTCCTACTCTACCAAATGGTTCTACTTTATCATTTGAAAAGTGCATATATATAATTCCATTTTTATCTATACTTACACCTTCATTAAATCCCTC
>JACAEZ010000201.1 GCA_013388565.1 Campylobacterales bacterium
AAAAAGTTTTTAAAAAGTCAGCAGATTATAAAAGATAGTGAAGATAATTTGATTGTGAGATATGAGGTAAATAATAGTTTTGAGATAATAATATTAGTTAAAAAATGGTTACCTTTTGTAAAAATATTGGAGCCTTTGAGCTTAAAATATGAGTTTGATAATTTATTAAGTAATTATTTAAAAAATGGAAACTATAAATGTTAAAATATATAAAAATTGATATAAAAATTACAAACAATAGTTTAAACCTTCCAAAATTTATAGGTTCTATGATAAGAGGCGGTTTTGGAGTAGCTTTAAAAGATACTGTTTGTATATATCACAAAAGAAAATGCGATGAGTGTTTTGCCACATCGTCATGCCTTTATTTTGATTTTTATGAGAAGGTAAATAGCTTTCATGAGTATCGATTTGAGTTTGAGATTGAACCTAAAGAGTTTGATTTTAGTATCTATTTGTACGGTGATAGCACAAAACATACCCCTTATGTACTAGCTAGTTTGTTAAAGCTTTGCAGTGATGTTGGATTTGGTGTAAATCGTATAAAAGAGGATATTAAACAAATTTTTGTAAATGGAAATTTGGTTTATGAAAATGGTAAATTTGGTGAGATGAATTATCATATTTTAGAGACAGAATTTAACAATTATGAAGAAAATATTAAAAATGTAAAAATAAAATTAAATTCACCTATTAGAATTAAACAAAACAACTATCTACAAAAAAAAGATTTAGATTTTTTAAGTGTATTAACTAGCATTTATCACAGATATTTAGAACTTTTAAAAAAGCCAAAAGAGAGGCTAAATTATGAGCCTAAATTTGAAATTATTGATAAAAAGTTAGAGTTTGTTGATTTTCAAAGATATTCAAACCGAAAAAAGACAAAAATGACACTTGGTGGCTTTATGGGTGAGATTATATTAAGCGAAATTGATAAAACAAGTTATGAACTGTTGAAAATTGGTGAAATTTTGGGTGTTGGTAAAAGTTCTGTTTTTGGGCTTGGGAGTATAAAAATAACAAAAGGATGTTCATGAGAGAGATTGATTTAGTTGCAGTTGCTGGATTTTTGCATGATATTGGTAAGTTTGCTCAAAGAGCGGAGGTTTATGATAAAGATAGTAGATATGCTGGGAATATAAATGTTTATAGCCCTAAAAATCGTCATGGAGTAAATACCCATCTTCATGCGGTTTGTTCTGCTTTGGCGGTTGATGATTTGTTTTATGATAGACAAAACGGAGATGATTTTAAAAAACCTATAAAGCCAAACATGAAACCATTTGGTATAGAAGATAACAGTAGCTTTATAAATACTTTAGCAAAACACCATAAACCCCAGAGTAGCTATGAGTGGATAATCGCTATGGCTGATAGAATATCGAGCGGTTTTGAGAGAGAAGATAAATTTGATGAGTATAACAATTTATAAGACAATTCAAACTACAAAACTCAAAGGCTTAGTGCTATTTGGAATGAGATTGACCCAAAAATTAATGATGATTTTAAGCTTAGTACATTTGATACAAAAAATATTTTCACTCAAAAAGCTTATGACGGAGATGTAAAAGAGTATAAAGATTTATGGAACCAATTTGAAAAAAGTTTAACAAATCATAAATATTTTAACAATTCAAATGTATATTTGCATAATATTGACTCTATTTTTATGAAATATTTAAGCTTTATTCCATCAACAACAATCGAATATAATATTCCAAATGTGCCACTTTATGACCATCTAAAGTCATCAGCTATATTTGCAAGTTCGCTTTATAGTTACCATGAAGATGATTTAGATATTGAAAAAATCAAAGATTTAGAAACTAAAAAATTTTTAATCATTGCTGGAGATTTTTTTGGTATTCAAAAGTTTATATTTGATGATGTACCTGCCAAAAAGGCATCAAAAACACTTAGAGGTAAAAGTGCATTCATTCAAATTTTGACAAAACTTATCTCATTTTATATTGTTGAAAAACTAAATTTAAGCTATTTAAATATTGTCTCCACCGCTGCTGGAAAATTTGAAATTGTTGGGTGTATAAAAGATGTTGAAAAACTCAAACAGATACAAAAAGAGCTTGATGAGTTTTTTTTAGAGTTTAGTTTTGGTGAATATGGTGTTGGGATTAGTTATATTGAAGCTAGTGGTGAGGATTTTCAATCTAAAAACTATGCGAAACTTAGAGAACAGTTGAGTTTGAAAGTCGAAGAAAAAAAGTATAAAAAGTTTGATTTACAAAATATAAATGCCGTTTTTGATGTTGAGATAAAAGATAATCTTTGTGGGTATTGCAATAAAAGATTTAGTGAAAGTGAAGATAAACCTTGTAAATTCTGCGATATTTTTATAAAAATTGGTGAAAAACTTGCAAAAAGTGATTTTTTAAGAGTATCTAAAACAAAACAAAAAGATGATGATTTAAAAATATTTAACTATTTTATAGGCTTTGATGATAGAGTAACTGAACAAACTTTGGCTATTTTTGACATTTCAAAAGATGAAGAGTTTAAAAATTTTGCAAAATGGGAGCTAAAAAGTTATGTAGCATTAAATGAAGATGAAGAGATTGCTACATTTAAAGAGTTGGCAAAAAAATCATTTGGTGAGTTTGAAAATGGCAAAAGAGTCTCTGGAATAGAGGCTATGATGACACTAAAAGCTGATGTTGATGGTATGGGTGATTTATTGAAAAAAGAAAAGAGCGGTGTGCCACTTTTTTCATCTTATGCAAAATTTAACTTTTTTTCAAGATTGATTGATTACTTTTTTAGTGTAAATGTGCCAAAAATGATGAGAGAAAAATATCCAAATAGCTACACAATATTTGCTGGTGGCGATGATTTGTATTTGGTTGGTGCATGGCATGAAATTTTAGATTTATCAAGAGATATAAGAGTTGAATTTGGCAAATTTTCAAAAGAGTGTTTGACGATTTCAATGGGACTTATACTAACAAAACCAAATAAACCTATTAAATTTATATCAGATATTGCAGAAGAGTCACTTGAAAAATCAAAACATTTTGAGAGAAAAAACAAAAAAAGTAAAGATGCGATAACTGTTTTTGAAGAGAGTATCGGTTTTGAAGAGTTTTTGGATAGTGAAAATTTAGTATATTTGATTGGTGAGCTTGAAAGAGTTGATAAGGATATTTTTAAGCTTAACACATCGTTTATTTATACAATGATTGATTTTTGTAACATGAGTAAAAATATAGATGAAAAAATTGAAAATACAATGTGGAAATCTAAATTTAGATACTTTACATATAGAAATGTTTTTGAAAAGATAAAAGATAATCAAACAGATGAGATTGAAAGTTTTTTAAATTTACTTCAAATGATGATAGACAAACATCCAAAAGCTACAAAAATAGCACTGTTTGAGTTTGTTTATAAAAGAAGAGAGTCATCATGAACAAATCTGAAATATTAGATTATTTAAAAGATATAAAGCCTACTTTAGAACAAAAAGGTGTTGAAAAACTTGGACTTTTTGGAAGTTTTGCAAAAGATAGTCAAAATGAGTTTAGTGATATTGATATTGCTTTTAAACTAAAAAGTGATTTTTTGAAAACTTATGATGTTTGGAGATATTTTGATTTAACAAAAGATATAAAAGAGCTTGTATCGTCAAAATTTCATAAAAAAAGTGACATCTTTGACTTAGATAGTGCAAGTGATTTGAGAGAGATTATTTTTAAAGAGGTGATTTATGTGTAAAAAGATTAAAAGATTGGAAACAATATCAAAAAAAATCACATTTATAGAAAATATTGTAAAAGATAGTGGTTCTATCACAAAAGCTTTAGCAGATGAACAAAATGCAAGGGCTTCAATACTTATGCACTTGACATCTATTGCTGAACAGTTTGACAAATTATCAAAAGATGGTGAATTTGAAATTTTGAGTAGGTTTGATAAAGAGGATTTAAAAGGAACTTACGATGTTAGAACATTTATAGCTCATGATTATGAAGGGGTAAATTTAACAATTATAGAGTATGTAATTCGAGAAAAGTTACCAAAAATGCAAAAAGTTATAAATGATATTTTGGAAAATGTATAAATACAAACTAAAAATTTAAGGAGTTGAGATGAATTTTGATTTGAAAAATTTGAATGGGTTGTTTGATACAACGGCTGAAAATATAGCAAAAGAGATTTTTGGAGGTGGTAAAGAGCCTGATACTAGTAAAACACAAGTTAGAAATTTTTACGAAAAGCTACTTGAATATCATGAGATGGTTTTTATTGAAGCTAAAAATTTTAGTGATATTTTGCCACTTATAAAGATGTTGAACTCTAAAGTGGCTTATGCAAAAGGGCGAAAAAAGATAAGAGATAAGTTTGCTGAATTTATGAAAAATGGGGTTACTCAAATAAATTCAAAAGAGGATTTAGATAGATTTAAACTACTTTTTGAGGCAGTTTTAGGATTTTTTGTTGGAATTGAAGGTGAAAGAAAGGGGAAAAATTAACATGAAAATAGTAAAAATCGAAGGACAAATAGAGTTATTAAGCGGTCTTCATATCGGTGGCGGAGATGATGTTATGAGAATTGGTGGGATTGATAACCCTGTTATTAAAGATATAAATTCAAATAAACCATATATCCCTGGAAGTAGCTTAAAAGGTAAAATGAGGTCACTTCTGGAGTGGTATTATGGGCTTGTTGGTGTTAGTGGTGGAGATGTTTTTAGTTCAAAATTTTTAGATGAAAAAAAGTATCCGCAAATTACTCAAAACAAAGCTAAGGCAGAACTTTTGCTTAAAATATTTGGTGATAGCGGTGATAAGAGTGAAGATTTTGGCATAACTAGAATTAGTGTTGGGGATTGTAAATTGTCAAAAGAGAGTGAAAACTTAAAACATACAGAAGCAAAATATGAAAATGTAATCGATAGAAAAAGTGGAACAGCTAGTAACCCTAGACAAACAGAGAGAGTCCCTGCTGGAGTGAAGTTTGATTTTGATATTAGAGTTAAGATTTTAAATGATGATAATAAAGAGGATTTTTTAAAAGCGATATGTACAGCTTTAAAACTTGTTGAGTATGACTATTTGGGTGGAAATGGTAGTCGTGGTTATGGAAGAGTTAAGTTTCATCTAAATCATGAAGAGTATAAAAAGGTTTATGAAGATATAAAATTAGGAGAATAACATGACTTTAGCTATAGATTTTCCTGATGATTTGTTGGTTCATTTTGACAAAGTAGAACTTCAACAAGAGATAAAAAAAGATAGTGCATTAATGCTTTATAAAAAAGGGAAAATATCTCTATCAAAAGCTTCAGAGTTGGCTGATATGGATATATATTCGTTTATGAATGAGTGTAAGATTTATGATATTGTAACTCTTAGCATATCAAAAGATGAGCTTGAAAAAGAGATTTTATGATTTTAATTTGTGACAGTTCAGCATTGATTGCTTTAGCAATATGCGATAAATTAGATTTGTTAGAAAAATTATTTCATAAAGTTGCCATTCCAAAAGCAGTTTTTTATGAAGTTACAAATAGCAATAAGCCAGAAGCTGAAAAATTAAAACTTTTTTTGAAAGATAAAATTTGTGATATTGATTTGAAAAGTTACATATTATCAGATTTTACACTCCAAATTGGTGAATTAGAAGTTATGGCACTTTATAAAAATTTAAATGCTGATAGATTATTGATAGATGATAAAAAAGCGAAAAAAGTGGCTATTGCAAATGGTATTAAAGTTATAGGTTCACTTGGAGTTTTATTGTCTGCCAAAAAAATAAATCTTATCAATGAAATCAAAACAAGTATCGAGATGATAAAAAGTTCAAATATTTTTATTGATGACAAAACAATCAAAATAGTGCTTGAATTAGCAGGAGAGATTTAAATGAAACTATACAAAACAACGATAAAACCGACTTCAAATTTTGCTACAAATTTTAGAGGTGATACCTTATTTGGGCAGATTTGTTGGGGTATAAAGTATCTATATGGTAAAGAGAGGTTGGAAAATTTAGTAGCTCATCATAAACAAAAACCTTTTTTGATATGTAGTGATGGCTTTAAAAAAGATTTTTTACCAAAGCCAAAACTTCCAAAATATCTTCTTACAACAGATAAAAACAAAAAATCAAAAGAGCTTAAAAAAGAGGTTTGGATAGCTTATGATGATTTGATACATGGCAATTTTGATAAAGCTATAAAAGATGATAAAAAAACAGACGAACAACTTATCATGCACAATAAAATAAATAGATTAAGCGGTACAACTGGTGGCAATGGGTTTGACCCATTTGGTGTTGAAGATATAGTGTATAGTGATTTTGATGTCTATTTTTTGATTGATGAAGATGTTTTTAAACAAAATGAGTTAAAAGAGTGTTTGGAGTTTGTAGCAAATCATGGTTATGGCAAAGATGTCACTTGGGGTAAAGGTAGGTTTGAGTTTGAGAATTTTGAAAATGTTGATAAATATCTAAATCATGTTAGCAATACTTACATGAGCTTAAATGATTTTAATGCAAACAATACAGTTGCAAAAGAGTTTTATTATGATGTGTTTGTTAGATTTGGCAAAATGGGTTTTGATAGAGCAAATAAAAATCCATTTAAAAAGCCTATCATGTTGGCTGATTTTGGGGCTGTCATGGTGTTTGATGAACTCTCATCAAAAAATTATGTTGGAAGTGTCATTGAAAATATTTCAACTGTTTATGATGATGTTATCCATCAAGGTTATGCGATTGCGATTTCAATCAAAGGATTGTCATGAAAATAGGTAATAAAGATATTTTTAAACTAAAACTAACCGCACTTACTCCTATTCATATCGGAACTGGTGAAGATTTTGAGCCTACAAATTATGTGTGCGACTATATCACTGATAAAAATGGACAAAAAAAAGATAGATTGTTTGAATTTAGAGAAGTTGATTTTATAAAAGCTTTAAATAAAACTAAAAAAGCTGAATTTATGAGGCTTGTAAATGACACTCATGAATATGCTAGATTTAAGCTTTATGATTTTATTTATAAAAATCGAGAGATTGCTAAAAAAGTGGCTTTTAATAATATTCAAGTTTTAGAAGAGGTGGCAAAAGAGTATCATAGCAAAATTGGTAAAGTTGTTCAAAAAGAGGGAAAAGGAAAAAATGTTTTTAACGATTTTTTTATATCCAGAACATTTTATAATCATGACCAAAAACTGGCAATCATTCCAGGTAGTAGCATAAAAGGGAGCATTTCAACTGCTTATCAAGAGTTTTATTTTAAAAAATTGGGAGATTATGAGAAAGTAAAAGAGCTATTTTTAAAGCCAGATGATAAAAATATTTTCAAAAATTTTTTGGTTTCTGATACAAAAAATATTTCACAATCTACTAT
>JACAEZ010000122.1 GCA_013388565.1 Campylobacterales bacterium
ATGATAAAAACAGCAGTAAACGGCACAGGCAGAATAGGAAATGCAGCCATAAAACAAATCTCACAAAGAGATGATATACAGTTAGTTGCAATCAACACAACACAATCTCTCGATACACTAATACAACTACTAAAATATGACAGTGTTCATGGAAAATATCAAGGTGAATTATATAAAATAGATGAAACAACTTTAAAAATAGGAAAAGATACAGTAAAAGTATTAAGCAGTAGAGACCCAAATAATTTAGACTTTGGAGATGCTGAAGTAGTAATCGAATGTACAGGAAGCCTACTTACAACAGAAAAAGCACAAGCATTCTTAAAAAATAGTGTAAAAAAAGTTGTAATGTCAGCACCAGCAAAAGATGATACTCCAATGTATGTTTTAAATGTAAATACAAACAACTATCAAAACGAAGCAATAATCTCAAATGCAAGTTGTACTACAAACTGTTTAGCTCCACTTGTAAAAGTATTACAAGAAAAATTTGGAATTATTGATGGACTCATGACAACAATTCATAGCTACACAAACGACCAAAGAATACTAGATGGAAAACATAGTGACATTAGAAGAGCAAGAGCAGCAGCAATTAACATGATACCAACAACAACAGGTGCAGCAAAAGCAATAGGTAAAGTAATACCAGAACTAAAAGGAAAACTAAACGGTTATGCTATGAGAGTACCAACTGTTGATGTATCAGTAGTAGATTTAACAGTAAACTTATCATGTGATGTTACAAAAGAGGAGATAAATCAAGCATTCACAGATGCTTCAGAAAATGAGTTTAAAGGGTTTATAGAGATAGATAATGAACAAAGAGTATCAGGTGATTTTATTGGTTCAAGCTATTCATCTATATTTATTCCAGATATGACTCAAGTTGTAAACAGTAAAACTGTAAAGATTTTAGCTTGGTATGACAATGAGTGGGGTTACACTTCAAGACTTGTTGATATGGCTGTTTTTGTTGGGAGTAGAGCATGATAACTTTTACAAATCATTTTAAAAGCGAAGCAGATAGTAAATTTTTAGATTTTGTTTTAAATGAAATGAAAAAAGAGATGGATAATGATGTAAGTGGTTATTATATGTTACCATCAAATCAAGATGAGACATTGCAAAAAATAGAAGAGTATAAAGCAACAAATGAAGTTATAAAAAGTGGCAAACTTAAAAATGTTGTAGTTATTGGTATTGGTGGCTCTTCTTTGGGTGCTAAGGCTATTTTGAATATGCTAAAAGATAAAACAAATGGAATAAATTTGATGTTTTTAGAAAATGGCGACCCAAAAGAGCTAGATAGAGTTACGAAAAATATCAAAAAAGATGAGACAATTTTCATACCTATTTCAAAATCTGGCGGAACTGTAGAGACTATCTCTATTTTCAAATTTGTAATAAATAGAGTCGGACTTGATATAAATAACAGTGAAGATAAAAAGCATATAATAGTTATCACCGACCCAAATTCGCCACTTTCACAGTTTGCACAAAAAAATCAAATAGCTGAATTTAATCTTCCTAAATCTGTTGGTGGTAGATTTTCAGTACTTAGTGCTGTTGGTTTGGTGCCGTTAGCATTAGTTGGTGTTGATGTAAAAGAGCTTTTGAGTGGTGCTAAAAAATTAAAAGATGAATTTTTTGCTGGAGAGTCTGAAACACTTTTACAAAAAGCATACCATTACTTCAAATATGCAAATGAAAAACCTATAAATGTGCTATTTACATACTCAAGCGATGCGAAACTCATGAATGATTGGTATGTTCAACTTTGGGGTGAGTCACTTGGAAAAATTGATATGAGTGGAAGAAATGTAGGGCTTACTCCAATTGGTTTGGTTGGCTCAACTGACCAGCACTCATTTTTACAGTTGATAGTTCAAGGACCTAAAAATAAAACTGTTACATTTGTAAAAGTGAAAAATTTTGAAAATGATTTAGAAATTCCAAATATGAGTTTTGAACTGCTTGAAAAAAATGATTATATAAATGGACATAAATTTCAAACACTTTTAAATGCTCAATGTGATGCGACTATGCAAAGTGTAATCGATGCTGGAGTTAGTGCGGATTTGATAGAGCTTGAGACAATTTGTGAATTTAATATTGGATATTTGATTTACTACTTTGAACTTCTAACATCTGCTGTTGGGGTTATGCTTCAAGTAAATACTTACGACCAACCTGGGGTTGAGTTTGGTAAAAAGATTTTAGAACAAAAGTTTAAAGGATAGTTCATGGGTATTGCTATTATGTGTTCTGGTGGCGATTGTGCTGGTATGAACCCTGCGATTAAAAAATTTGTTGATTATTCGTTTGATTTGGGTAGAAAACCATATTTAATCTATGATGGATTAGAAGGGCTTATCGATGGAAATATAAAAGAGGCAACTTATGGCGATGTTGCAGGTATTGTTCATGATGGTGGTACAAAGATAAGAAGTTCTAGGTCAAAGAGATTTTTTGATATAAAGTATCGAGAACAAGCACTTAAAAACCTAACAGATAGAGGTATTGATAAGCTTGTAGTGCTTGGTGGAGATGGTTCATTTAGAGCCATGAACCAATTTTATAACGATTTTAAAATAAAATTTATTGGTGTTCCATCGACTATAGATAACGATATTTTCGGAACTGACTACTGTTTGGGGGTTGATACTGCACTAAATATTATTAGAGATGCGATAGATGATATTAGAG
>JACAEZ010000202.1 GCA_013388565.1 Campylobacterales bacterium
ATTTTGTATTATTTATTTTTTCTCTATAAAATATAAATATCAATATAGAGACTATCATCAAAAATATAGCAATAATTTTCCAAAAAAGTTCATAATCAAACTCTTTTTTATACTCTATTAAAAAATATTTATCTTTTATATTTTCAATTTCAGCTTTTGGAATTGTATAAATTATCTTATTTAAAATTGTAAGTAATATTTGTTCATCTTTTTGAACCAATATGCTATGGTCAATTTTTAAACCATCAAATAAAATACCAGTTACACTAAGCTTTCCAAAACCATAATATTGAATATCGTAGTTACTTAAAGCATGAGTTGTAATAAGCCCATAAACATCACCAGCTCTTACCATCTCTATAGCTTTTTTTCTATCAGTTTCAGTGATTATTTCAACTTCTGGATAATATTTTTTAATCTCTTGAGTCATGAAAGGTATAGATACTACAACTTTTTTGCCATTTAAATTTATCTTCTCATGAAAAAACTTTTCATTTGTTGTAACTAGTACAAATGAGTGTTGAAAAATCGGTAAAGTAGAGTTCATGAACTCTTCAAAAGGGTTAGCTTTTGTCTTTGAGAAAGATAAAATATCGCACTCTTTATTTTTTAATTTGTCATGTAAATTGTCAAAATTTGTTTGCACTAACTCTATATTTAATGGTAATTTTTGTTTTATAAATTCATAAATATCTGAAACAATACCCCTATGTTCGCCATCTCTAAAATCTTCAAATGGATAAAGATTTGAAATTACACACATTTTTATAGTTTTTTTATTTTGTAGATATAAAAGCTCCTCTTTACTGAAATATACACCCTCTTGAATAACATTTTCAGATTTAAGAATATTTCTTAATTTATTAAAAGAGCTATTATCTAAAAAGCTAAAATTTGATAAGTTGAATATATTTTCTATATCTATTTTTTCAAAATCATCATGAAAAAATAGTTGAATAGAGGCTATTTTTTTTGGAACTTCTGATTTTAGTGGAGAATAGACTATATTTGTAATAGATTGTAAATGCTCTTTATCTGTAATGTTTACTTCATGAAGCTGAAAAAAGGTAGATTTCGTAAGTTCATCAGTAATAATTATATTTTTTATTTTAAATACTTTTGAAAACTCTTCAACATCTTTTTTTAAATCATCTCTATTTTCATGATAGATATTTTTTGATAAAAATTTTGCCAATATATTTGAAATTTTATATTTTGTTTGAAAAGTAGGTGAAAGATATTTATTTTTAATACACTCATATCTTCCATCAATTATCATTTGTTGAAGATTTTTATTAAACTCATCTTTGAGTTTTTCATCTCTAAACATTACATAATATGGTGTAGCTTTATGCAATAAATCATGAAATACAAACTTATCTATATCTGTATTTTGTAAAAAGTAGTTTTTGTACCAGTGAAATATATTTTTATCTGATAAAACTACATCTAACTCTTTATCAAAAAAGAGTTTCAACCACTCACTTTGAATAAGCATCTCTTTATAATTTGGTGAATGCTCTTTTGCACTTTGTGGATTAAATAGTTTATAAAACTCATCACCAAGCACTTTATGTGCATTTTGCCAAGCTGCAACCCTTTTGGCTTTTAAATCTTCAAAACTATCTATTGTTAAATTTGCCTCTTTGTGAGTTATAGCAAAATTTTGAAACTCTATATATTTGTTTGATTTGAAAAATGGATAAAAATCGTTAATTGTAGCACCAGCTACAGCATCAATATCATCAACACTTTTTAACACTTCATTTAATCTTTTATAATTCATTTGAAGAATATTTATTTTATACTCTTTCAAAGCCTCTTTTACAATTTCAGACTCTAATCCAATACCAGATATTTCATCTATCATGTATGGTGGCTTATTTATACCAAAAGCAACAGTTAACTCTTTTGCAAAAATAGAATTTGTAAAAAGTAAAATTAATAATGTAGTTATAATTAGTTGTTTCATATGCTTAAATGTACTTTTCCCATGTTGTAATTATGTATTAATGCACTAACTATCGTTTGATAAGGTGCTCCTATTTCAATGCTTTTAGCTTTTAATTTTTCCATATCTGCTTCACTTAACTGTATATTTATATTTTTTGTTTGATTTATTGTATTTTTGAGAGCCTTTTTTGCCAAAGATAGTCCATCTTGCATATTTTCAATACTTTCAAATTCACCAGCTTCTATTAAGTTTAATAAATCAAGTTCATCTGTTGTATATTTCATTTTTTACCCTTGTATTGTTTATTGAGTTTTCTACTTGGAATAATATTTTTAAAAAATATTTAGTTTCATCTTTTATTTCAACTACAAATATCATTTGATTAGAATATTTTGCTAAATTATGATGTTTTATAATATCAAAAACTTTGTCATTTTCAAAAGCAATCAAAAAATCTTCAAAACAAACACTTCTTGTTTTTTTGAGACTTTCATTTTTATCTTTATTCCAATCAAAATACATATAACTTTTACCTTATATTCAAATAGTTGTGCAAACCTATTTTTGTCCATTTTCTGTTTATATCCAAAAATTTTTCACAACTTTCCCAAACTTTTTTAAAATCACCACTTTTAGAACACTGCTCATCAATAACATCTAAAAATGCTTTTTTAACACCGTTCATGACATCAAGCGGATACTCTTTTATCTCTATTTTAAACTCATTTAGCTTTTCCAAACTTTGAGAATTTTTTGTTTGCATCTCATAGACCATTCTCGAATGACTCTCATGAGAAGTCATCTCTATCATCGTTTGAAACTCTTTAGGTAGTTTTTCAAATGTTGCTTTATTAAATGTAAATTCTAGCATACTACCTGGTTCATGCCAACCTGTGTAGTAGTACGGTGCTACTTGATAAAATTTCATCATCAAATCAAGTGCAGGTCCTACCCATTCAGTCGCATCTATAATGCCTCGTTCTAAAGCTTGATAAATTTCACCAGCTGGAAGTAAAATCGGACTTACTCCAACTTTTGAAACAACCTCTCCAGCAATTCCTGGAATTCGCATTTTTAATCCATTTAAGTCATGAAGTGAATTTATCGGCTTTTTATACCAACCACCCATTTGAATATCTGTCCCACCACCCATAAATGGCATTAAATTGTGTTTTGCATAAAGCTCTCTCCAAAGTTCATACCCACCACCAAACATCAAATATGCACTCATCTCATTTTGTGTAAAACCAAACGGAAAACCACCAATCAAACCAAAAGCTGAATTTTTGCCTTTCCAATAGTAAGGTCCTGAATGAAACCCATCAATAAGCCCTCTACTTGTTGCATCAAACACTTCAAGAGCTGGAATTAAGCTATTTTTTGCATGAATTTTTATATTCAATGCCCCACCACTAAGCTCATCTATCTTTTTTGCAAAATAATCAACCGCAGTTCCTAAAATAGGAAAATGTGCTGGCCAACTTGTAGCAAGATTTAAAACTATTTTCTCTTTTTTGATTATATTCACACTTTTTTGATTCTCACTTTGACAACCACCAATAAGCACTACACCACCAGCGACACTAGTTGAAATTAAAAATTCTCTTCTATTCATGAATATCTCTTTTATGGAATGACTGTTTCGATTACTTCACCTGCTATATTAAACGGTGCTGCTACGATTTTGCCTACACAACCTGTAAAAAGTAGTGTTGATAATATTGTTGTTATTATAACTATCTTCATTTTTTTTCTGCCTTTATTTTATATTTTTTCACACCAAACCATCTCCAAACCACAAAAGATAACAATAACTTTTATAAATCGCTCACCTAAATCATATTGACCCAGTTGATTTTTTGCTTTTTCTACATATTCACTCAATAACTCTTTGTTATCTTTTTCACTTCGTTTTATATATTTTAGCTCAATCATTCCACCATAAGGAATTTCATCTTTGATAGGATTTAATAATACCATCCCCCAACTAAACACTACACC
>JACAEZ010000146.1 GCA_013388565.1 Campylobacterales bacterium
ATAGTAGAGTCAAAAAAGGGATTTATTTTAATAAATGATAATCAAAATAGTTTTGATGAAATATATTCAGTTTTTAAAGATGAAAATCTTTCACAAAATGGGATGATTTTACAAAAGTTGTCTATAGAAGATATTCCAGCACTTTCAAAACTTACATTAAATATTCATGATGGTTTTTATTCAAATAGTAAAACATTTATATCAAAAGATAGCTCTCAAATAGATTTTTCAAACTATTTGATAGTTCCAGCTATATTTAAAGATAAAAATGTTGGCAGTATTGCATTGGCAAATAAAGAAAAACCATTTAACTCAAGAGATTTGGAGGCTACTCAAAGGATTGCTACACTTTTTGGTTTGGCATTAAATAGAATAAAAAATGAAAAAAATTTAATAGAGAGTCAAAGACAATATAAAGCGATAATTGGTACTACAAAAGAGGGGTTTGCGATTATTAATTTAGATTTGAAAATTATTGATGTAAATGACTCATTTTGTCAAATGTTAGGATATGATAAAAGTGAAATTATAGGAAGACACCCTATGGAATTTGTATCTTTTGAAGATAGGAAAATATTTTTAAATAATGATTTATCGAAAATGAATTCATTTGAAAATAGGGTTTATGAGATGAAATGTTTGTGTAAAGATGGCTCATTTGTTCCTGTTTTAGTAAACTCTACAACACTTCGAGATATAAATAATCATCCATACGGTTCATTTTCATTTTTTACAAATTTGTCTGATAGATATGTTTATGAAGCTGAAAAAGATAAGTTTTATAAAAGATTGGAAGATTTAAATAAAAAACTTGAAAAAAAGATAAATGAAGAGGTTAAAAAAAATAGGGAAAAAGATGAGATGATGTTTAAACAAGCTAGATATGCTCAAATGGGTGAGATGATAAGCATGATAGCACATCAATGGAGACAACCGTTAAATGCGATAAGTTCAGCTGCTATTAATTCAAAATTTCAATTAGAGCTTGGTATGTATGATAAAAATTTATTGATAGAATCTTCAGAATTTATAGAGTTTCAATGCCAAAAAATGAGTGAGACTATAAATGATTTCATGAACTTTTTTAAACTATCAAAAGAGAAAGAGATTTTTAAAATAGATGATGTTGTTAAAAATATAATAAATATAGCAGGTGCCCAGCTCAAAAATAGGTCTATATCGTTTATTACAGAAGGTGACATGAATATTGAAATATCTGCTTATAAAAATGAGCTTGAACATATTTTATTAAATCTTATAAATAATTCAAAAGATGCTTTTGATGATATTGATATAGATGAAAAAATTGTCAAGCTATCTGTTTATGAGCATAAAGAGTTTATTGAAATATCTGTAGCAGATAATGCTGGAGGTATAAAAGAGGATATTATTGATAGGATATTTGACCCATATTTCACAACAAAAGAGCAGGGTAAAGGGACTGGAATTGGACTTTACATGACAAAAAACATGATTGAAAGAAATTTTAAAGGCACAATTACAGCGACAAATATAGAAAATGGTGCCTTGTTTACTATAAAATTCAATAAAGGTTCATAAGCTATGGAACAATTAAATAGTATCATTGAAAGTTCAAAAAAATATACAGTTTTATATGTAGAAGACCAAGAAGATGTGAGACTTCATACAGTTGTTATTTTTAAGCATTTTTTTAAAGAGGTCTTTGTGGCTGTTGATGGTGTTGATGGTTTAAAAAAGTATAAAGAGAATAAACCAGATATTGTAATAACAGACATCATGATGCCAAGAAAAAATGGACTTGAACTTATAAATGATATAAAAGCTATAGATATTTCACAAGTAATACTTGTTGTAAGTGCATATAATGATAGTCACTATTTGATAAAAGCTATAGAAAATAGTGTTGATGGGTATATTTTAAAACCGCTTAATACACAACATCTTTTAAATACACTTCAAAGAGTTATTCAAATATTAAATGAACGAAAAGAGAATAATGAGTATAGAAACTACTTAGAGCAGATGGTGGAAGAAAAAACAGAAAAATTAAAACAAAAATTGGTAGTTGATGATTTAACAGGACTTAGAAATAGTCTTTCACTAAAGCAAGAGTTAGAAAAATTAGATGAAGCGATAGTTTTATTAATCAATTTGGATAGCTTTAAACATATAAATACAACATATGGCTACTATTTTGGAAATAAAATATTGAAAGTTGTTGCAAAAAAGTTAGATGAGATTTTAGATAAGTGTGAAAATAAAAATGCTAAGCTTTTTAGATTTATGTCTGATGAGTTTATTTTTTTGTGCGATGAATCTAAAAGTATTGATGATTTAAAAGAGTTTATAAATGTTTTACAAGACAGTATTTTTAATCAAGAGATTGTTGTTGATGATATTGAATTAAACATTTCGGCATCGTTTGTCATAGTCGAAGGTAAAGCTTCACAACTACTTCAACAAGCAGAAATTGCCATGTTTGAATCTAAAAATATTGGTAAAAATAGAGTTACTGTTTTTACAGAAGACATGGAAACAACACTTAAACAAAAACAGAATATTTTTTGGATGAATAAGGTTAGATATGCACTTAAAAATAACTGTCTATTGCCATTTTTTCAACCAATTTTAGACAATGTCACCATGAAGATAGAAAAATATGAGAGTTTGGCAAGAATTATAGAAGATAATAATGTTGTAGTGCCAAGCTATTTTATAGAACCAGCAAGACTTGTAGGATTACTACCAAATATTACACAATCACTTTTAAAATACTGTTTTGAACTATTTTCTAAAAATCATTTAAGTTTTACAGTAAATATAAGTGGTGATGATTTTAAAAATAACTCTTTGCTTTATATATTGACAAACTATCCAACAATTTATAATCTTGACCCTTCACGAGTTACTCTTGAAGTGCTTGAAGATATAAGTGTTTATGGTTCAAATGAGATATTAGAACAGCTTAAATATTTTAAATCTTTAGGTTATAAGATAGCACTTGATGATTTTGGTGCAGAAAATGCAAACTTTAGCAGAATATTGGATTTAGATGCTGATTGTATTAAAATAGATGGACAGTTTATAAAAAATATTCATATAGATAAAAAAAGTTATTTAATTACAGAGTCTATTGTAAGTTTGGCTAAAAAAATGAATATAAAAACTGTAGCAGAGTTCGTTCATTCAAAAGAGGTATTTGATGTGGTAAGAGAGCTTGGAATTGACTACTCACAAGGGTATTATATAAGTGAACCTAAATTAACACTTTTTACAAAGGAATGAAATGCTTGAAAATTTACTTAAATTAAAAGAAGAAGCTAAAGATTTATTGGTTTTATATGTAGAAGATGACGAAGCTACAAGAATGATTTTTGAAAATATGTTAAAAAAAGTGTTTAATAATATAGTTGTTGCAGAAAATGGTAAAGAGGGCTTAGAAAAATTTAAACAAATAAATCCAGATATTGTTATAACAGATATACAAATGCCTAAAATGAACGGTCTTGATATGAGTTTGGAAATTAAAAGTATAAATAAATCTACACCAATTGTATTAATGACAGCATTTGAAGATAGTAAATATTTTATCAAATCAATAGAGATAGGAATAGATAGATACTTATTAAAACCTATAAAATCTGATTACATGATTTCAGTTTTAACAGATATTGTAGAGCTTATAAAAAATAATAAAATAATAGAGATATATAAAAAACGAGAGCTTGAAGAGAAGATTGTAGAAGCATCATTTGATATGCTTAAACAGACTTTAGAGTCATTAAGTAATCCTGCTATTGTCTATCATGATAAAAAAGCTGTATTTTTAAATGGTGCATTGAAGAGTATATTAAAAGATGATATTTTTAACAAAATAAGTAAACATGATAGATGTTTAGATGAATTTATTATTCAAAAAAACAGTGAATATTTGAGTTCTATATTTGATGTTGATAATAATGAAAAAAGTGAAAATAAGATATTTTTAACAATAGACAAACGATTTTTTATATTTTTGATAAATAAAAATAGGCTTGTAGCTGAAAATATAAATTATGAGCTATTTGTATTTACAGATATAACAAAATTGGAGTATCAAAAAGTAAAATTGGAAAACTCTAAAAAAATCATGAAAGATTTTATTATTAAAACAAAATATATCAATCATACTAAGAGTATTCCAGATAAACATATTGAAAAAAGTTCAACTTTTGTATCTGTATCTAAAGATAATAAAGAGTTTATAAATGATGAACAAAAAGCGGTTCTTAGAAAATCTCGTGTAGAAAAGCTTTCATCAGTTGAATTTTGTTCATCTATTGATGATTATACAATGTATCAAATTGATGAGTTAAAAGAGTTAGATAGTGAATTAAGCGATTTATTGTCTCAAATAGAAGATGAAAATGATATAAATCTTTTATATCAGATAGCTTTGAAATTTAAACAATATTCAAGAGCAATAGATGTATTTATAGAGTTTAAAGATTTAAGTTTTGCCATAGCTTCATTTGCTGATTTGATAATAGCTACATATAATACAATAGATGATACGAAATTAAAAAAACTTTTAAGATTGATGGAAAGTGTAAGACTTGATTTATATGATTGGCGAGATAGAATATTTATCTCGAAAAACACTCATAACATTCACTACTTAGATAGCTCACTGTTTAGTAGTTGTTTACAAATTGAGATGATTTTAAGTCAAGAAGATAAAGAGATAAGTGATGACGAAAATGATTTGGAGCTATTTTAAAATTGAGATTATAAAATATAAAAATTTAAATAATTTTTGTCAAAAAAATCAATTTAGCAATTTCTTAATGATTTCTTTTTGATAGACTCTCATTTGAAAATTCTATTAAAAGAAAAGAGGTCAAATGGTTAAGAAATTTTCGCTATCTGTTTTAACATCTACACTGCTTTTAGCAAATAGTGCTGGTATGTTTGAGTCTGGAGATGTAAGCGGAGAAGTTCGAGGTGGTTATATATCTATAGATAATAGCTTAGATACAAGCAATGCTTTTGCAGTTGGTGGGCATTTAAAATATGAAACTGGTGATTTTAACGGTTTAAAATTTGGAACAGCCGTTTATACCTCACAAGGTGCTGGATTAAATGGTAAAGATAAAAATAGTGAACTTTTTAGTTCAAAAAATGAGAGCTTTTCACTACTTGGTGAGGCTTATTTAGACTACACTTTAAATGCTTTCAATATAAAAGCAGGTCGTCAAGTTATAGACACTCCATTTGCAAATACTGATGATATTAGAATGGCTCCTAACTTATTTGAAGGGGTTACGGCAAGTTATAAAATTAGCGATGATTTGATATTTGTTGCTGCATATTTGGATAAATGGGCTGGATTTGATGCTGGGAGTCCTGAAAAATTTGTAAATTTGACAGCAGATAAAGGTGCTATCGCAACAGCTTTGATTTATACTGGTATAACTGATACAACTCTTAATCTTTGGTACTACGATATTGATACTTTGACATCTATCGCTTATACTGATGCGATA
>JACAEZ010000137.1 GCA_013388565.1 Campylobacterales bacterium
CTCTTGGTCTGTCAAATCGCTATCATACATCTCTTTAACCTTTCTTGTTTTTAGAAATATCCTAGCAATTTACATTTCAAATCTGTTGCTTTTTTTCTCAAACAGGGTCTATAACTATAATTTCACCAAATAATCCAAAATAGCCTTTGGATACATCTCTCTTTCTAATTCATGAACTCTTTGTTTAAAGCTTTCAAAACTCTCATTTTCTATCTTTTGAATGCACTGTTGGGCTAGAATTTTTCCGCTGTCTAGCTCTAGTGAGACTTCATGAATAGTAACTCCAGCTATTTTCATGTTTGAATTATAACTTTCAACTATCGCATTTGCTCCTTTAAATAGTGGTAAAATTGATGGGTGAATGTTTATAGCTTTTACATTTTCTATAAAAACTGGTGTCAATATTCGCATAAAACCAGCTAAAATAGTCAAATCAACATCAAAGGATTTGATAACTTTAACAAGCTCTTTATCAAAACTCTCTCTATCGCAAAACTCTTTATGGTTTAAAACAACAACTTCAACTCCATGTTCTTTAGCTTTTTCGATGCCTAAGGCGGTTGGATTATTTGTAATTGCGACACAAACTTCTATTTTAAAATCAAAAAACTCTCTATTATGCAAAGTTCTTACTATATTTTCTAAATTTGTACCAATACCACTAAATAAAATAGCAATCTTTTTTATCTTCATGAAATATCATTTAACTTTTGTTGTACAAACTCTATGGCTTTTTGATAAGAGTAGCTTTCACTAAAATCACCAAATTTTCCACCACTGGCATTTGCATGACCACCGCCACCAGCCAACTCTTTAGCCAATAAACTAACATCTATTTTACCATTTGCTCTTAAGCTAAATGCACCTTTTGTATTTAAGTCCATGAAAAAATCAAACTCTGAAGCTTTTTTCAAAAATCTATTTGCCACAACAGAAATAGAACCAAAAGAGTATGTAAAAAGCCCCACTCTATCTTTGTATCTAATAGTCATGACATCTTTATTTTTAATTAATAAATTTGATACAAATTCAGAAGATAGAATGTCTAATGTATCGTAAATATCTTTTTTCAGATACTCTTTTTTTATTTTCAAAATATTATCATCTAGCAAAATATGACCATTTTCAATATTTAAATACTCTATTGCCTTATTTAAAGCAAAAAATTTATAATCTCTATGTTCATTTAAAAAATTAAATCTATTTATCTCATTTGTATCCATAATAAGCCTCATACAAACTTTACCAAACTCAAAATTGCTATCATTTTCAAGCCAAATATCAACAGCATTAATGCTATCTATGAGCTTTTCAATATCATCTATAAATACATCTGAATAGTTTGTTTTAAAATAATCAAATGTAATTTTCGTAGCACTTCTTGAATTATCCAAATAGTACCAATCAAATTTACCAGCACTGTCAATACCGCTTTTATGGTGGTCTAGTAATTGAAGTTTTATATTAAAATCCAACTCATTTAACCGTTTAACCTCTAAATCTAAATATCTCGATTCTTCAAAAGTAAGATTTAAATCTGTAATCAATATAAAATTATCAACTATTTCAGAATTTTCTATCAAATGTATAATACTATTTAATTTTTCAATAACCTCTTTGCCATAATTTGCATTAAAATATTTTTTATCCTCAAAATACCTATTTGTAATAAATTGACACCCATACCCATCTAAATCTATATGGCTTAAATGATATACTCTCAAAACACTCCCTTTTTTAAACTAAATTTTATATTGTTAAATGTTAACTTCATTTTTTATTTTATAACCCCTTTTTCATAAAACTTTCTTAAAAATTTATCAATAGGGTATAGTAGTTTATAAAAAGCTGGTACTACAAGCAGTGTCAATATAGTAGAACTTACAAGACCGCCTATTATAGCTAATGCCATTGGTGAGTTGCTCTCAAAACCTGCTCCACCACCAAAAGCTAATGGTATCATAGCTCCTATCATAGCACATGATGTCATTAAAACTGGTCTAAATCTTTTTTCTCCAGCTTCTATCAATGCTTCATCTATATTTTTTCCATCTTTTATTGCTCTATTTGCAAAATCAATTACTAAAATGGCATTTTTACCGACCATTCCAAGTAGCAATATAACACCTATCATGACAAATAGTGAAAATGAGTTTCCTGATAAATATAGTGCTAAAACTACACCTGTAAAACTAAGTGGCATTGAAATCATGATGATTAAAGGCTGAATTAATGACTCATACAATCCAGCTAGTATCAAATATATCAAAATAACTGCTAACAATACAGCAGCTCCAAAAGCTTGACCTGTCTCTTGCATATTTTCAACATCGCCTGTAAATCTATAACTATATCCATCTGGCAATATTTCAGAAATAGCTTTTTCTATTTCACTTACTGCACTATCAAGTGCTATTTCAAACATATTTGCACTAACTAACACTTTTCTTTCTCTATCAAATCTATTAATAGATGCCACTGTTTGACTCTCTTCAAATATCACTATTCCATCAAGTGAAACAAACTCGCCATTTGAATTTTTTATCTGAATTTTTTTCAAATCATCAATTTTTTCTCTATACTCATCTAAAAATCTAATCGTAATATCGTACTCTTTACCACCCTCTTCATATTTGCTAATAGCACTATCACTTGAATATCCACTATTTAAAAGTGTCGCAATTTGAGCTACACTAATACCAGCTCTAATTGCATTTTCTCTTTGAATTGTAATTTTTACCTCTGGTTTACCCTCTTCATAATCTCTATCTACATCTACAATACCTTTTGTATTTTCCATTTTTTCTTTTAATTTTAAACTTATTTCATTCAATTTATCTAAACTATCGCCTTTTATAACCACTTGAATTGGTGAATTTACATCACCTGTATCAAATGGTGGCAC
>JACAEZ010000131.1 GCA_013388565.1 Campylobacterales bacterium
AGTGTAAAACAAGAAAAGAGTGAAGATAAGAAAGTAGCAATAGAACAAGTTGAAGTAAAATCAAAAGAGAGTAATACACATTCAAAAATAAATATCACAGAAAAACAAGAGCAATTTTTTGAAGCTAAAAATGTTCAAAATGTTCAAATAGAAGAGGTCAAACAGACAAAAGAGTTTAAAGATATTAAAAATGATATGAAAAAAGATGAAAAAAGTGTGGATAATAGTGTAAAACAAAATGATACAAAGAGTGTAAAAGAGAGTCAATCAAAAGAGACAAAAGATGAAAAAAAAGATAATTTTGAGCAAAAATTTACTAAAATAGAGCCATTAGAGATAAAAAAAGAGGAATCAAAACCGTTAGATGCTCTAAGTAAGCTAATAAAAGATTTGGAAAATTCTAATAAAAGAGAGTTACAAAAAGATAGTTTTACTGAAAAAAAATCGGTTAAACTTGAAGACTTGGCTAGTTATTTTAAATCTTCAAAAGAGACAAAAGATGATGTCAAAGAGGGGGCTACTCAAATAAAAGATGATACTAAAAATATATTTTCAAATCAACCTCAAACAAATGTTGATTTAAACTCTAAAATTGGTGTTGCAAGAGATAGTATTAGAAATTTTAGTTCATCACTAAAAGAGCAAGTTGAAAACTATAAACCACCAATTCAAAAGTTATCTATTGAGATACAACCTGCAAATTTAGGTTCAGTTGAGGTAACTTTAATTCAAAGAGGAAATAATTTAAGTGTAAATATCTCTTCAAATCAACAAGCTGTCTCATTTTTGGCTCAAAATGGGTTAGAGTTTAAAAACTCTTTAAATAATTTAGGTTTTGGCGATGTACAGATAAATTATAACTTTTTAGGTTCACAATCTCAATCACAAAGTGGTGGGCAAGGTTTTAACCAAAACCAGCAACAACGAGAAAAATATACAAAAGCATACAAAGAGAACTTGGATGAAAAGGAACTAAGTTTGCTAGATAGTATAGATATAGATTTTCCAAAATATATATAAAGGAGTCATCATGGCAACAATAAATCCATTAACATCATCAGTACCTTTTGCAAATGCATCAGATAGGGTAGAAAATCCAAAAGGAAAATTACAAAAAGATGATTTTTTAAAACTATTTTTAAAAGAGTTGCAATATCAAGACCCAACTGAACCTATGGATAACGAAAAAATATTAACTCAAACTTCTCAACTTGCAACACTTGAAGCACAAGAAAATCTTAAAACATCGCTTGAAAACATGGTATCTTCATTTGCTGCAAGTAGTGCATTTGGTGCATCAAATTTGATAGGCAGACCAGTTTACTTGGGTGATAATTTAACAACTGTAAAAGGTTCACTTGGAAGTGATTTTGGATTTTATATTCCAGAAAATATAACTAATTTAACATATAGATTAAAAGATGATAAAGGTGCAGAAATTTACTCAAATTCTGTTACTGAAAATATAGATGAAGGGTATTTTCCTATTCATTGGAATGGTAAAGATAAAAATGGAAAACAGCTTACAAGTGGAAATTATACTGTAGAGGCATATTATACAAATGCAAATGGACAGAGTGTAAATTTAAATAAAGCAGATTTGATAGAGTCTGTTCAAGTGAGTGATGGTGAGGCAAAATTGAAAGTAAATAATAAATATGTTGCCATGAAAGATATTAAGGAAATTTACAAATGATAACTACATTTTATAATGGTATCAGTGGTGTTAAATCTCATCAATTTGGGCTTGACAGCTGGTCAAACAATGTTGCTAATGTAAATACATATGGGTATAAATCGTCCGTTCCAAGGTTTGAGACAATTTTTGAAAGACAGATGGATACGATTAGTTTTAATGCTCCAACTGCAAGTGATATAGGTCATGGAGTAACTGTTGCTTCAAATGATATAGATATGACTGCTGGTTCTTATGTGGATGCAAACGATTCTGAATATAACATGGCAGTTCAAGGTGATGGCTGGTTTGTTGTTGGTACAAAATCTGCAATCACGACAGAAGGGCAAAATAATAGTTACAATGGTATATATTTTACAAGAGATGGTTCTTTTGCAAGAGATGAGTCTGGATATATTGTTACAAGCGGTGGAGAGTATCTATATGGAGTTGATTTAGGGAAAGTTTCAAATGGTGAATATAAGACAAGCTATAATAATTTAACAATAGAAGAGTCCGAGAAAAAAGATATTGAAACTCTTACAAGTACAGATTTTAATACTTTAAAACCACTTCAAATACCAGATAATGTCTATTATAAACCAAATATAACAACAGAGGTAAAAACTAGTATAAATCTAAATTCTACAGCTAATATAAATATGATAGATAAAATTTATAAAGATGTAAATGGTGATTTTGATGTTGAAAAATTTAAGAAAACAGATTTTAATGCTTTATATAATATTGATAAACAAAAGTTGCCATTACAAGAGGGGGATACTGTAAATATTAAACTTCAAACAACATATATTCATGATGAAGATTATGCAGAAGGTGATGCGATAACTTATATTGATGAAGCAATTCAAAAATTAGCTGGAGATGCTATAAATCCATCTATAAAAGTAAATGGAAGTGAACAAACATTCTCTACAGCTGAAGATATTTATGACTATTTAACTACAAATGATATAACAGGTGATATAGAATTTACACTTGAAAATGAGTATATTTATAGTATTAGTGGTGAAAAAGGGTTTAAAAGTGTTGGCGAATTTATGAATTTAATAAATAGTACTACTGCTTTAAGTTGTGAAATTGATGAATGTAGAATTGCATTTAAAAATAGCTCTGATGATACAATGAAAATACAATTTGGAAGTTCAAATTATTCATTTTTAGAGAGCCTTGGTTTGAAAGATTTTGAATATATAAACATTCCAAAAGAAGAGCCTTTAGTAACATCAAAAATAGCTAGTAGTGGATACTCTACATATGTTGAGATATTTGATGAAAATGGTGGTAAAAATGTTGTAAAAACAGACTACTCTCTTAGACAAAATACAAATAATACAGATAAACCTGAAATGTGGGATTTGGTTACATCAGTTTATTCAAAAGATGATACAGAGTATAAAACACCTTTGAGTGACTCTATAAAATCTGTAGTTACATTTAATGATGGCAAGGCTTCAATAGATAAACCAATAGAGCTTACATATATAAATAATAATACTCAAAAAGTTAGTTTTGACCCTGTTGGAGTAAACTCTAATAGTTTTACAAGCAACAATAAATATGAAATATCAAG
>JACAEZ010000079.1 GCA_013388565.1 Campylobacterales bacterium
CCAAATCTACTAACTCTTCCATAAGTTGGCTTCATACCAACACACCCACAAAAAGCAGCAGGTTGTCTGATACTTCCACCAGTATCACTTCCAAGTGCAGCGATTGCGATTTTTCCACCAACAGCAGCAGCACTTCCACCACTACTACCACCAGGCACTTTTGATATGTCATGAGGGTTTAAAGTCTTACCATAAAAGCTAGTCTCTGTAGAGCTACCCATCGCAAACTCATCCATGTTTGCTCTACCAAATGGGCTAATTCCAGCACTTTCAAGTTTGTCAATAACTGTCGCATTATATGGTGCGATATATCCTTGCAATATTTTAGATGAACAAGTAACTGCCCAATCTTTTACATTTATATTATCTTTTATCAAAAGAGGTACACCCTCGCCTCTTTTTGAAATTTCGCTATTTGTTAGTTGCTCTATATAAGCACCAATTGGACTCTCTTTTATCTTTTTTTCTAAATCTTTTCTAAATTCGATTAACTCTTCTTTAGGTAAAGCTAAAGCCTCTTTTAAAGTTATCAACTTCTCTCCTTTTTATTTGAATATCTATTTACAAATTTTATACCTACAAAAATAATTACAAAAATAACTAACACTGTATAAATAATAAAACTAAACTCAACAGGATTAGATAAATCAGCCATTTAACACTCTTTGACATCTATCACAACAGCTATCTTCTGAAACAGTTTTTAGTTTCCAACATCTTGGACATTTATGTTTATTTGCTACAAATACTCTAAATGCAACCCCTTTTACATCAAAACTAAATAGCTCTTTTGAGTCATAACTAGATGTTACTTCACTAACTATAAACCAATCTTCAAGCTCATCAAGACTGATTTTTATATCGCTACTTATAGTTATTGCCAAATCAAGAGTCGATTTTATAAGTTTATCTTTTTTGAATTTATCTATTTGTTCATTAAACATCTCTTTTGCAACAACCAACAACTCTTCATCAAAATCAATATCTAATGTTGGAATTGAAGTCAAAGTAAAATCAAAAATAGATGAAAACTCTTTTTTTACAATTTTTGGAGCATTTTCAATAACCTCATCAGCTGTATATGTTAAAACTGGAGCGATAAGCTTTAAGATGCCCTCTAATATATAAACCATGACACTTTGCGATGCTCTTCTTCTTGTATCATCGATTTTATCGCAATACAATCTATCTTTGCAAAGGTCTAAATATATTCCACTAAGCTCATTTACTAAAAAGCCATTTAACATATTAAACACTTTTGAAAATTCATAATTTTTGTAGTGAATATCTGCTTCATCAAACAATTTTTTAGCAATATTGAGTATCCAAATATCAACAACACTAAATTTATCACTACTTACCAAACAATCCAAATCATCGATATTTGCCAATAAAAATCTCAATGTATTTCTAATTTTTCTATACTGTTCGCTAATTTGTTTCAGTATGTTATCACTTATTTTTAAATCACTTTGATAATCACTCATAGCAACCCAAAGTCTAAGTATCTCACTTCCATAGCTTTTCAACACATCTTGAGGAACTACAACATTCCCTTTTGATTTACTCATCTTTTCGCCATGCTCATCAACTGTAAATCCATGAGTTAAGATAGCTTTATACGGTGCTTTATTTTGATTTATGATACTAACTAAAAGTGAGCTTTGAAACCAACCTCTATGTTGGTCACTACCCTCTAAATACAAATCTGCAACACTTTCTCCAGCATCATATTCACCACTTTGAAGTACACAACCCCATGTACTACCACTATCAAACCAAACATCTAATATATCCATCACCTTTTCTAAATGCTCTGGATTGTATGTTGAGTTAGCTGGAAGTAACTCTTTTATATCTTTACTCCACCAAGCATCACACCCCTCTTTTGAAAATACTTCATAAACATGCTCTAGCACATCTTCATCAAAAATAATCTCATCAGTTAGCTTATTTCTAAAAAATGCAATCGGCACACCCCAATCTCTCTGTCTTGATATACACCAATCAGGTCTATTTTCAATCATGGCATTCAATCTATTTCGACCCCATTCAGGATAAAATCTAACACCTTTTATCTCTGTCAATGCTTTTTGTCTAACTGTAAGACCGTTATTTAGCTCTTCGTCCATCAGAATAAACCACTGTTTTGTAGCTCTAAAAATAACAGGTTTATGTGTTCTCCAGCAGTGCGGATATGAGTGTTTAAGGTTTGTTTTTTTAAGTAAAGAAGCTCCTAAAAGTTCACAAATTTTATCATTTGCATCAAATACATTTACACCTACAAATTCATCTGCATTTGGAAGTAATTTTAATCCAATAACACTCTCATCATAACACCCACTATCGTCAACTGGCATAATCACATCTAACTCATATCTAAGGCCTATTCTATAATCATCTTCACCATGACCTGGAGCTGTGTGAACTGCACCAGTTCCGCTATCAGTGGTTACATGTTCGCCTAAAACGATTTTAGAACTTCTACCATTTAGTGGATTTATCGCCTCTTCATGTTCAAAAACTTTAGCTTCAAATCTTTTTACAACATCACCTTTTATAACTTCAAGTTCGATTAGTTTGTCATACAGTTTTTCATTTACGATATAGCCATCAGAACTTAACACATACATCTCATCTGGATGAAGTGAAATACCCGTGTTTGCAGGAAGTGTCCAAGGAGTCGTAGTCCAAATCACGATAGAAGCTTTTTGAACATCTAATTTTTGTTTTAAATTTTGGCTTAATTCAAATGCCACATAAATTGATGGTGAGATTTTATCTTCATATTCAACTTCAGCTTCAGCCAATGCACTTTTAGCAGCCCACGACCAATAAACAGGCTTTTTTCTTTGAAGTAACATTCCATTTTTTGCCACATTACAAAGCTGTTTATAGATATTTGCCTCAAATTTAAAATCCATTGTCTTATAAGGATTTTCAAAATCTGCAATCACACCAAGTGACTTGAACTCCTCTTTTTGAATATCTATAAAACTACTTGCATGATTTCTGCAAAGCTCTCTTATTTTTGTTTTAGCTAATGTATCTTTTTTCTCTTTTCCAAGCTTTTTTTCCACTTGTTGTTCGATTGGAAGTCCATGACAATCCCAACCAACAGTAAATCTAACACTTTTACCATCAAAATAGTGGTACTTGACAATCATATCTTTTAAGATTTTATTTAATGCATGACCTATATGAATATTTCCGTTTGCATAAGGAGGACCATCATGAAGTGTAAATGTTGAAGTGGCATTGAGACGATTTTTTTTCATCAACTCATAAATTTTATCATCATTCCATTTTTTATACCGTTTTGGCTCATTTTCAGGGAGGTTTCCCCTCATATTGAACTTTGTATTTGGAAGAAGCAGGGTATCTTTATAATCCATTAAAGCTCCTAAGTTTTAGTTAAAAATTAGCTGATTTTATCCAAAAAGGTATTAAAAAGCACTGATAATTAGGCTATTTATTAATAAATTAAATTTAGCACTCAAAAGATTAAATTGCCAAAAAACATATGAAATTAAGTTGTTTATATCAATCTTTTTGATATAATTTTTTTAAAAATCAAAAAAAGGATTTAACATTGGTTGATTTAAATTATTACAAAATATTAGAAGTTGAGAAAGATGCTGATAAAGCACAAATCAAAAAAAATTATCGAAGATTGGCTATGAAATATCATCCTGATAAAAATCCAGATGATAAAGAGGCTGAAGAGCGGTTTAAATTGATAAATGAGGCTTATCAAGTATTAAGTGATGATGAAAAACGAGCAATATATGATAGATATGGAAAATCTGGTTTAGAGGGTCGAGGTGGTTTTCATAGTTATGCAAATAGTAGTTTTGATGATATTTCTGATGATATTAGTAAAATATTTGAATCTGTATTTGGTGAAAGTTTCAGTTTTGGTGGTAAAAAGAGAAAGTCTCAAAAATATTCTCTTGATTTAGAGCAAGAGATAGAAATATCATTTCATGAAGCAATATTTGGTTGTAAAAAAGAGGTAAGTTACGAATATAAAACAAATTGTAGTGCTTGTAACTCTACTGGTGCTAAAGATGGTAAAATCGAAACTTGTAAATATTGCAAAGGAAATGGTCAAATATTTATAAGACAAGGATTTATGACATTTTCACAAACTTGCCCTCATTGTAATGGAAAAGGTAGTGAAATCAAAGAAAAATGTGATATATGTCATGGAAAAGCTTATTTATTGAAAAATGACAAAATTGAGATAAATATACCAGAAGGTGTAGATAATGGTATGAGAATTAGAGTTTCAAGTAAAGGAAATGAAAGTTCAAATGGTCAAAGAGGAGATTTATATCTGCTTGTTAGGGTTCATGATGATGAACATTTTGTAAGAGATGGTGATAATATTTATATAGAAGTTCCAGTATTCTTTACACAAATAATTTTAGGTCAAAGTATAAAAATACCATCACTAAGAGGTGAAGTTGAATTAAAACTGCCTACAAATGCAAAAGATAAACAACAATTTATTTTTAACGGTGAAGGTGTTCAAAATGTTCATACTAAATCAAAAGGTGCTTTAGTAGCACAAATAAAAATAAATTATCCAGAAAAACTTAATGATGAACAAAGAGAACTTGTAGAGAAACTCCATGAATCATTTGGGTATGAAAATAAACCTCAAGAAAGTATATTTGAAACAGCATTTGAAAAAATAAAAAACTGGTTTAGTTGAATATTCTAAAAACTTTCATCGGTTTTTAGAATAAGTTTTTAAAACAGTGTTGGTTGATTTTTTTTTAATTTAAAACTAACTCTATGAATATCACTTAATCCAAACTTCTCTATCTCTAAAATATGCTCTTTTGTACCATATCCTTTATGATTTTTAAAATTATAATTTTGATAGTTATCACAAATAGAGTCCATATATCTATCTCTTGAAACTTTTGCTAAAATAGAAGCAGCACTTACCTCTTTAATTAATAAATCTGCTTTTATCAAATTTTTAAGCCATGAAAACCTATAGTTTGTGTTTCCATCAAATATATAATCATCTGCTTTAAGAGTCTCTTTTATTTGGCAAAGTGCATTTTGAATAGATTTTGAAATGCCTATTTCATCAATTATCTTATTATCAATAAAAACAATTTTATATCCCATTGAATGTTGAATAATCTCTTCAAACAACTCCTCTCTTTTTTTAGGAGTAAGTTTTTTAGAATCATTAACTCCAATAATCTCTTTTTGCAAAATAACACCAGCTACAACTAATGGTCCAGCTAGTGATCCTCTTCCAGCTTCATCAATACCGCACACACTATTCAAAAAAGCTCCCTTTAAAAAAAGTTTATACAATCCATATCAATTTGTCTATTATCTTTATTTACTACTTGAAGTGCCATTAATAGAGCTTTTACATTTTTACTTCTAACAATTATGTTATATCTATACTTATCAGCAATTTTTTCTATCAAACACTCTCCTGCTCCAACTATCTCTATGTTAGAAAATTGATTTAATATATTTAATGTACATTCCATATCACTTTTTGCTTTCTCTTTAAATCTATTTACAAACACAACTCTAGCAATTTTTACAAATGGTGGATATAAATCAACTCTATAATTTAACTCATCTTTTAAAAACAGCTCATAATCATCTAAAAATTTTTTAAAAAAATTCTCATGTTTTGTTTGAATAACAACTTCACCCTCTTCAAATCTTCCACTTCTTCCAGCTATCTGTAAAGCTAATGATAAAGCCTTCTCTCTTGCTCTAAAATCTGGAAGATTTAATACATAATCAATGCCTAAAATAATTGCTAAACTTACATCTTTATAATCATGACCTTTTGATAGCATTTGAGTACCAACCAAAATATCAATCTTTTTATCATTAAAATCTTTTAAAATCTCTCTTAATTTTTTATCACTCTTTATCTCATCTCTATCAAATTTAGAAATTTCAGCTTGTTGAAATATCTGTTTTAACTCATCTTCTATTTGAGTTGTACCAACTCTTTGTGTTGTTAAATTTGCACTTTTACAACTAGGACAAACTTTAGGAATAGCTTCTGTATAGTTGCAATAGTGACATTTGATATAATTTTTTTCAAAATAGATACTCATACTAACACTACAAAATGGACAACTAATACTTTTAGAACAATCTTGACAAATAAGATATTTAAAATTTTCTCTTGTTGGAATAAATACAATAGTTTGTTTTTTATTTTTTAAATTTGTATCTATTTTATTTAAAATATAGCTATTCAAACCACTATTATTATCAAAATGTACATTTTTATTTGAATTAAAATAGTTTCCTTTAAGTCTAAAATGTTCAAACTTTTGATAACTATTTATTGATGGTGTTGCACTTCCTAAAATCAATTTAATATTTAATTTATTAGCCATATAAATTGCCAAATCTTTTGCATTAAATCGTGGTTTTGAGTTAGATTTATAAGCATCATCATGCTCTTCGTCCACAATAATCAATTTTAAATTTTTCAAAGGCAAAAATAGAGCAGACCTAGCACCTGCAACTATATTTATTTTTCCATCATATATATCATTTAAAATTTTCTCTTTTTTCAGTTTTGTAATTTTAGAGTGCCAAATAGCTACATTATCAGAAAATATCTCTTTTAATCTCTTCTCCATTTGAGGAGTTAGTGAAATTTCTGGCATTAGTAATATACAACTTCCACCATCTTTTAAACTATCTATCATACTTTGAATATAAATTTCTGTTTTTCCACTTCCAGTATCACCAAATAGTAGTGAGATATTATGATTATCTATAAATTGTATAGCCTCTTGTTGCAATGCTGAAAGCTCTTTTTCTGAAGCTAAATATAAAGAGTTTTGCAATTTTTGATTTTTTTTAATTGGAGTAAATA
>JACAEZ010000068.1 GCA_013388565.1 Campylobacterales bacterium
ATTTATCTCAATGAATATGAGAGTGTATCTAAACTAAAAGAGGATGTTAAAGATTATATTGAATTTTACAACAATAAAAGATTTCATGAAAGTTTAGATTATAAAAAACCAATGGAGGTCTATTTTAATAGTATGAAAATTAATGAACAAAACAAGCTTTCACAGTTTAATGAAAATTACACTTTTAAAGTTCAAAGTGTGGCATAGGGCAACAGGTGTTAATCGAATAAGAATTTTAAAAAGATTGTCTTGACTTTTTGGGGTGGTATAAATTAACTTACTCCATAATTAAACTCAATATGTTCAAGTGTTATATACTCACGAATAGGTTCTAACAAAATTTATAATCAATAACTCCATAAAATAAGTAATTTCTAGGTGTAAAATTCAAGTAGTGACAATACCATTTATTTACGATTATTTTGTAAAATCTTAATTTTTTCAAGCCACTCATCAAGTGTTTTTTCAAATCCTATTTTTTTAGAGTGATAAAATTTGACATCTTTTTGCATATATTTTTGTTTCACAAAGCCATTGTAGTCATGAGGATATAGATAATTTGTATTGTCATGAGTGATATTTTTTGGAATATCTAAAACTAAACCATTTTCAATAGCCCTCAAAGCTTCATTTATTGCTAAATATGAGCTGTTTGATTTTGGCGAACAAGCTAAATAGACAACACATTGAGCTAAAATTATTCTGCTTTCAGGATAGCCGATTTTTGAAACTGCTTGATAGCAACTATTTGCTAAATTTAAAGCATTAAAATTTGCATTTCCTATATCTTCACTAGCTAATATCAGAAGTCTTCGTGCTATGAATTCTGGATTTTCACCACCTTTGATTAGCATGGCTAGATAATAAATCGAAGCATCAACATCACTTCCTCTTATGCTTTTAATCAAAGCACTAATCAAATCATAGTGACTTTGGCTTGAACTACTCCCATCACTTAGCGAAAATTCTCTAAGCTCTTTGAGACTTTCAACTGTAATAATATCTTCATCATGTGAATATTCAAGTAAATTTAGCATAGCTCTAGCATCACCATTTGATGAGTTTATCAAAAACTCTTTTGCGGTGTCTGTTATTTTGATACTCTCTTTTTCTATCACTTTGTCCAAAATGTTGTTTAATGCTTGTTTTGAGAGAGGTTTAAATTCAAATAAAAAAGCTCTTGACCTAATAGCTTGTGTGAGTGAGTAGTATGGATTTTCTGTTGAAGCACCGATAATATGAGCTTCATGATTTTCCATGATAGGTAGTAAAACCTCTTGTTGATTTTTTGCCAATCTATGAACTTCATCTATAAAAATTAGCGGTTTTTGGAGTGAATTTTTGTGATTTTTAAAAATTTGTCTTAACTCTTCTACTTTCAAGTCGGTTGCATTTAGATTGTAAAATGGCAAATCCAACTCTTTTGCAATCAAATAGGCTAGAGTAGTTTTGCCACTTCCAGCCCTGCCCCATAAAAAAAGGTGTGGAATATTTTTTGATTTTATTAGTTTAAATAGTTTTGAGTTTGGTGACAAGATATGCTCTTGTCCTGCAAACTCTTCAAAACTATTTGGACGAAAGCTCTTTGCTAGGTTTTTCATGTTTGAATATAAAGTTTTTTAAATCAAGGTACTCTTTGTTTGATAAAAATCTAAATTTGCCATTTGGTAGGTTATTTAGTTCAATTCCAGCAAAACTAACTCGTTTTAAGTCTAAAACATCTCTATCAAAATGTCCAAAAAATCGTCTAATTTCTCTATTTTTACCTTCTGTCAATACAAGTTTTAGTTTTGAATATGTTGGAGAATTTTTGATTACTTGATAAGCATTAAAAGGGGCTATATCTATATTTTCTATATCGCTTTTTTCTTGAGCCCCTTTTTTAGAGCCTCTAATACTAAGACCGCTTTTCATGTACTCTTCCATCTCTTTTGTCACAAATCCATTGATTTTCACATTATAAACTCGCTCCAATTTGCTCTCCATAAGAGCTGTTGCTACTATTGGCGAATCTGTGAGTAATAATAATCCTTCACTAGCATAGTCAAGTCTGCCTATTGGAATGAAATGTTCAAACCTTTTTGGCAATGTTTCATATACAGTTTTTCGCCCCTCGGGGTCGCTTTTACTGACTATTTCACCTCTGTTTTTGTTATAAACAATAACTGTAAGTTCATACTCTCTTCGCTTGATAAATTTTCCATCAACAAATATTTTATCCTCTTCACCTACATCGGTTGATAAAGTAGCTAATTTTGTGTTTATTTTGACTTTGCCCTGTTTTATAAGCTCGTCTGCCTCTCGTCTTGAATATTTCGTATTGTGCGAAATAAATTTGTTTATTCTCATTTTATACCTGCCTCTACTAAATCATGAATGTGTAACACACCCTGAATTTCTCTGTTGTTATTAACTATTGGAACGATTTGAATTTTGCTATTTTCTATAAATCTCAAAGCATCACTAGCTAACATCTCGCTATCATCTATCACTTTTGGCTGTTTTGTCGCATATTTTATTGCCTCATTTTCAAGTGAAAAATCATCTTTCATCAAAGCTCGTCTAATATCGCCATCGCTTAAAACGGCAATTAATCTATTTTCACTGTCAATAATCAAAACATTTCCAAGTCTGCCATCTGTCATTTTTAGTATGGCATCTTTTAATAATGTTTCATGTGAAACGATAGGAATATTTTTCACTCTCATGACATCTTTTATCTTTACAAACAATCTTTTACCTAAACTCCCACCTGGGTGAAAAGAGGCAAAATCTTCTGTTTTGAAATCTCTTTTTTTCATCAAACAAACCGCCATTGCATCCCCTAAAGCTAATGTAAGTGTAGTTGATGATGTAGGTGCTACATTTAATGGACAAGCCTCTTTTGAGACATTTATAGATAAAAATATATCTGCAAATTGTGCCAATGTAGAGTTTTTTGTCTTTGCCATAGCGATTAGTGGTACAGAAAATCGTTTTAAATGAGGTAATATTTTTACTAACTCTTCACTCTCACCACTGTAGCTAATAGCTAAAACTGTATCATCTTTGCCAATCATTCCCAAATCGCCATGCATAGCCTCTGTTGGGTGTAAAAAAAAGCTACTAGTACCAGTACTTGCAAATGTTGCTGCTATTTTTGCACCAACTAAACCAGATTTACCAACACCTGTAATAATAAGTTTTCCTTTTGTATTGAAAATCAGTTCAACCGCTTTTTCAATATTTTCATCTAGTAAATTTTCTGCATAACTTAAAAGTTCGTTTGCTTCGGTTAATAAAACCTCTTTTGCAATCTCTTTAAAATTCATAAAACTCTTCTTACATTATATTTATTGTTGGTACAATAAACGGATATTTTTTCATTTTTCTAAATATATGTTTTCTAACAACTTGTCTAATATCATTTTCTAAAACTCTAGGATTTTCGATTATCCCTTTTTTCATGTTTTTTAGGTAGTTATCCAAAACATCTTCTATCTCTTTTGAAAACATCTTATAATCTTTGTCAGATACAAGTCCAAATGATGAAACTCTAGGTCTGCCAATAAGCTTTTGTTCGCTTTGTGAAATTTGTGCAAATATCATGACAATGCCTTCAGTTGCTAGTTTTTGTCTATCAATTACAACTTCACTATCAATTTGGTCATTTATTTGATTGTCAATATATGTTTTGCCCGTTTTTACTTTTTTTACTTTTTTCATATATTTTGGAGTTACCTCTATTGTGTCACCATCTTCCATTAAAATAATATTTTTTTCTGGAATTCCACATTTTATAGCTGTATGTTTATGTCTATGAAGGTGATTGTACTCACCATGAACTGGTAAGAAAAATTTTGGCTTAGTTAGTCTAAACATCATTTTTTGCTCCTCTTGAGCAGCATGTCCTGATACATGGATTTCACTAAAATCTTGATAAGCTACTGTTGCTCCCGCTTTTTGAAGATAGTTTATAACTGTTGAAACCGACCTTTCATTTCCAGGGATTGCTTTTGCAGAGATTATTATTGTATCAGTTGGTTTGATTTTTATATGCCGATGTTCGTCTGTTGCCATTCGATATAAGGCACTCATCGTTTCACCTTGAGAGCCTGTTGTTACGATTAAAACTTCACCATCTTCATATTTTGAGACTTCATGAGCATCTATAAAAACCTCTTTTGGAATTTTGATATATCCCAAATCCATAGCAATTTCTAAATTTTTCTCCATTGAACGACCGATTACACACACTTTTCTATTGTATTTTAATCCATGTTCGATAGCTTGATAAACTCTATGAATATTTGATGAGAAAGTGGACATAAGCACCCTACCCTCTGCTTTTGAAAATAGATGGTCAAATGTTGGTCCAACAGAACTTTCACTTGCAGTATAGCCCTCTTTATGTGAATTTGTGCTATCAGACAAAAGCAACATGACCCCTTTTTCACCATAATATGCAAGTCTATGTAAATCTGTTGGATAGTTGTCTATTGGAGTGTGGTCGATTTTAAAATCGCCTGTGTGAATAATTGTTCCAGCTTCTGTTGTGATAGCTAGTGCTGAAGCATCTATAACAGAGTGTGTGATATGTATCCATTCAACTTCAAAATCACCAATTTTTATAGCTCTTCTTTTTTCAACTGCTCTTAAAAAATTTTTGTAGTGTCTAAGTCCATGCTCTTCAAATTTTGCACCAATCATGCCAAGCGGAAGTGCTGTTCCATAAAGTGGAAATTGCATCTCTTTAAATAGATATGGTACTGCTCCAATATGGTCTTCATGAGCATGTGTTATTATAATACCAGCAATTTTATCTTTGATTTGTCTAAGATATGTAAAATCTGGAACTAAAATATCAACACCATGCATATCTTCAGATGGAAAACTCATACCGACATCTATCACAATCGCACTTTTATCAGTTTCAATTACTGTAATATTTCCACCGATTTCACCAAGCCCACCAAGTGGAGTTATTCTAATTTTTTTATTTGTGTTTAGATTTAATTTGTAGTGAGGATTAAGTCTCTCTTTTTGAATTCTATCATTTATCTCAAAAGATTTTTTTATATCTCTATGCCAGCCAAAACTAGAAGTTGTATTGTTATTTATTGGTTTTTTAAACCTTTTTTCTTCTTTAAAATCATCATCTTTGACATTTTCATTAACTACATCTTTGTTTGTTTCAACAGCCTCTTCTTCGCTTAATAACTCAATATTTTGCTTCTCTTCGTTCATCTATGTGTACCACCTTGTATAAAAGTATAAAAAGTTGGTGATAAGTTGATGATGGTAGCTCATGAGGTCTGATATTTGAAGATATATTTAATTTCTCAAAACTCTCTTCAATTAACTCTTTTGAATATCTAGCAGATAGATTTTTTGATAATTTTTTGCGAGGTTGTGAAAATGAAATTTTTAAAAACTGTTCATACTCTTTATTATCTAAATTTTTAGTTTTTTTAATCATCATGACACTAGAAATTACTTTTGGAGCTGGTACAAATGATGAAGGTAATACATCAAACAAAATTTTTGCAGTTCCACAATATGAAGCTAATATAGCTAATGAACTAAATTCAGAACTTCCTGATACTGCACAAAATTTTTCCGCTACCTCTTTTTGAACCATGACAATTAAAAATTTACAATTATCGTCTCGCAATGCTCTTAATATAATATTTGTAGCAATGTAGTATGGAAGATTTGCAACTATTGCATAATTTTTTTGTAGTAAATTTTTATTATCTCCCCAATATTCTAACACATCGCCAAATTTTATCATCAGCTTTTTATTATTTAAAGCCTCTTTAAATCTATCCTCTAACTTTCCCAAAAGGTCTATATCAACCTCAAAAGCAACCACATCGTTTTTTAGCTCTAAAAGCTTATTCGTTAGATCACCTAATCCAGCCCCAATTTCAGCAATTATTAAATCATTATTGGGAATCGATTGGATTATCTTGTTTAATACTACTTCATCTTTTAAAAAATTTTGTCCGAACTGTTTTTTTGCAATTTTCTCTAAATCTTTCAATCTTTCTCTTTAACTTTTCATCATGATATATGAAAAACTCTTATAAATTCCAAACTTTTAAAAACTAATTGTTTATGATAAAATATTAAAATATGTTGTAAGTGTACAAAAGAGTCTATTAACATTAGATAAAAAAGGGGTTTTGTGGATTATTTTGCGAAAAGAGTTATTCCATGCTTAGATGTAAATAATGGTAGAGTTGTAAAAGGTGTAAATTTTGTAGGGCTAAAAGATGCAGGTGACCCTGTTGAAGTGGCTAAGCGATACAACGATGAGGGTGCTGATGAGATAACATTTTTAGATATTACAGCAAGTCATGAAAATCGTGGCACAATCGTAGATATTGTAAAAGAGGTGGCAAAAGAGGTTTTTATCCCTTTAACTGTTGGTGGTGGGATTAGAAAACTTGAAGATATATACTCTTTGTTAAATGTTGGGTGTGATAAAGTTAGCATAAACTCTTCAGCGATTAAAAATCCAGATTTTATAAATGAGAGTAGCAAACGATTTGGTAGTCAATGTATTGTTGTAGCTATTGATGTGAAAAAGAGTGGTGACAGTTGGCATGTTTATATAAATGGTGGTAGAGTTGATACAGGACTTGATGCGATTGCTTGGGCAAAAGAGGTGGTAAATCGTGGTGCTGGTGAGATACTTTTGACTAGCATGAATGCTGATGGCACTAAAAATGGGTATGATTTAGAGATAACAAAAAAGATTTCAGAAGTTGTGAATGTGCCAGTTATTGCAAGTGGTGGAGCTGGAACGATGGAACATATAAAAGAGGCTTTTTTAAATGGAGCTGATGCGGCACTTGCAGCTTCTATTTTTCACTATAAAGAGATTGATATTATGGATTTGAAACGATATTTGAAATCTCAAAATATTGCAGTTAGATTATGATAATTTGTGCTGGAAATCAAGAGAGTTTTTCATTTGCTACGACAATTGGAGTGGGATTAATTGATAGCGCTATAAATTTAACGAAAATTTGTTTAATGCAAGTTCCAGAATATTTGATATTTATTGGAAGTTGTGGAAGTTATGGAAAATTAAAACCATTTGATATTGTCACCTCTTCAACATCTTCAAATATAGAGTTGTCGTTTTTGCAAGATTTAAGCTATACACCTATTGATAATGTTGTAAAAGCCCAAAACTCTATATCATCTTTTTTTGTTTCACATGAAACAATTATCAACTCTAGCAACTATATAACAACTGATGAAAAATTGTCAAAACAGATGTTGGATTATAATATAGATTGTGAAAATATGGAATTTTTTTCTGTTGTAAAAGTAGCTAGAGAGTTTAATATTCCTGTTGTTGGTGTGTTTGTTGTTACAAATTATTGCAATAAAAATGCTCATGAAGATTTTAAACAAAACCATTCAAAAGCTATGCAGATATTGGTAAATTTTTTGCATGAAAAGAGTATTATAAAATAAAAAGCTATTTGTAATTTAGTTTTTTATACTATAAATCTCATGAAAACTTTACTCTTTTTTATAATGGTATTCAATTCAATAAATATATATAGTTATGAACTAATGGAACGATATGAGGTAAATTCAAGTAAAATTTATTCAACAATACTGTTTCCAGAGATTAAAGATGAATTTTTAGTTTTGGAAATGCCAAACAGTATAAATAGTTATAGAGTTAGAGCTTCTGATATTGTTAAAAAATTTGAAGATAAAAATATTTCAATATCTCATGAAAATTTAAAAACCATTTTGTTTGTGAAAAAAATTGAGTTTAATTCAGAGCAAATAAAAGAGTTTATTGCAAATGAGTATCTAAAATATTATCCAACTATGATAATCTTAGATGTGCTTGTAGATATGGTTTCTATTAATGATATAGATGATTTTAAAATTTCGGTTATAGATTTGAAAGAGCATTTTTACAAGAAGAGTAGTGGTTCGTTTGCAGTTTCATTTAAAAATAGTGATGGTAGAGAGAAGAGGCTTTTTTTTAAATATCAGTTAAAAGCCAAATTGCAACTTTATAAAGCTAAAGATGATATTTCACATCATGAAATGTTGAATATATCAAAAGTAACTCAAGAATTGAGTGATTTTCAAGAGCTTAATTCTAAGCCTATTGATAGTAGCTATTTTGATAAATACTCTGCAAAATTAAAAATCAAAAAAGATAGAGTTTTGACAGAAAATCTGTTTGAAATAAAATCTAGTATTGAAAAAGGTGATTTGGTTAGAGCTGTTATTAAAAGTGGTGATGTTGAACTTTCGTTTGAAGCAGTGGCATTGAGTAGTGGAAATATTGGAGATGTTGTCAAAATCCAAAAGAGTGATAAAAAAGTTTTGAGTGCAAAAGTCATATCAAGTGAACTAGTAGAGGTAAAATGAAAATAGCTGTTGGAATAAGTGGAGCTAGTGGAGTAAATTTAAGTCTGAAATTGATAGATTTAATTCCATCTTCTCATGAACTATTTGTAACAATGACAGATAATGCAAAAATTGTTTTAGAAAAAGAGAACATGAAAGTTTTTGATGATTTAGATATTGGGGCTAGTATTGCTTCTGGCTCTTTTGGTGTAGATGTCATGATAGTGGTTCCATGTAGTATGAATACATTAGCAAAAATTGCTGTTGGAATTGCTGATAATTTAACAACAAGAGCAGCAAGTGTCATGATAAAAGAGCGAAAAAAATTAATCTTAGCTCCACGAGAGATGCCTTTTAGCACAATTCATTTGGAACACATGACAAAATTAAGTTCAAATGGTGTAATTATCGCTCCTCCAATTTTGGGTTATTATAGCAATCAACAGACATTAGAAGAGATGGAAAATTTTTTGATAGGTAAATGGTTTGATTTGATGGGAATTGAGCATTCATTATACAAAAGGTGGAAATGATGAAAAGAGCTATTTATCCTGGAACTTTTGACCCTGTTACAAATGGACATTTAGATATAATCAAACGAGCCTCTGATATGTTTGATTTTTTGATTGTTGCTGTTTCTGATTCGAGTGCTAAAAAACCTATGTTTAGTTTAGAAGATAGACTTGAGATGTTAAATCTAGCAACGGTTAATTTTTCTAATGTAGAGGTTAAAACATTTTCCACATTGTTAGTAGATTTTGCAAAAGAGGCTGGTTCAAATATCATTATTAGAGGGCTTAGAGCTGTTAGTGATTTTGAGTATGAGCTTCAAATGGGGTATGCAAATGCCTCATTAGATAGCAATATAGAGACAATTTACATGATGCCAAATCTGAATAATGCTTTTATTAGCTCATCTGTTGTGAGGTCAATACTAGCATACAATGGGCAAATATCACATTTAGTACCAAAAAACATAGACCAATTTATAAAGAGTAAAAAATGTATATAGCAATAGAAGGAATAGATACTTGCGGTAAAAGTACACAAATAGAAAAACTAAAAGAGATATACAAACAAGCTGTTTTCACAAAAGAACCAGGTGGTACAGATATTGGTTTGTCTATTAGAGATATTGTGTTAAACAAAGAGGTCAAATCAAAAAGTGCAGAGATGTTTCTATTTTTAGCAGATAGAGCTGAACATTTTGAACAAATTATCAAACCAAACCAAGATAAATTAATAATTTCTGATAGAAGTTTAATATCTGGAATTGCATATGCAACTCACTTTATAGATGAGATTAATGCTATCGTTGAGATGAATAGGTTTGCATTAGATAATAAATTTCCTGATGGAGTTATTTTTTTAAAACTCTCAAAAGAGGAGCTTACAAATAGAGTCTCTTTAAAACAAAAAGATAAAATTGAAAATAGAGGCATAGAGTATATGCTTAAAATTCAACAAAATATCAAGAGTGTTTTGCAGTTGTTAAATTTAAATTATATAGAAATTGATGCTTCGTTAGATGTGGATAATATAACAAAAAAAATAGTACAATTTCTAAAAGATTTCGATAAGGGTTGTTGATGGTAAAAGCTTTGCGAGGTATGAAAGATATATTTGATATTGATTCAATCAAGTTTAACTATTTTATTGAAAATTCATCAAAAATTGCAAAAAAGTATGGATTTGGTTATATTGAAACACCAATAGCTGAAGAGACTGCACTATTTAAAAGAAGTGTAGGTGAAAGTAGTGATATTGTAAATAAAGAGATGTACCAATTTATAGACAAAGGTGGAAATGATATTTGCCTTCGACCTGAAGGAACTGCTGGAGTCGTTAGAAGTTTTATAGAAAACAAGTTTGATAAAGCTGGTGGAGTTTATAGATTTTATTATCATGGACAAATGTTTAGATATGAGAGACCTCAAAAAGGAAGATTTAGACAATTTCACCAATTTGGCTGTGAAAGTTTTGGCATTTCTGATGTGTATGAAGATGCTTTGATTATCATGATGATTAAAGATATATTTGATTTTTTTGGTATAAAACATACAATAAAATTAAATTCGCTTGGATGCAGTGCTTGTATGCCAACTTTCAAAAATGCTTTGATTGAATTTTTAGATGAGAAAAAAGAGACTCTTTGTGAAGATTGCAATAATAGAATAAAAACAAATCCAATTAGAGTTCTTGATTGTAAAATCAGTGAATGCAAAGAGATAGTTAAAAATTCTCCAAAAATGAGAGAGAATTTATGCAGTAGTTGTGATGAAGATTTTACAAAATTACTAAATATTTTAGATGAAAATCGTATCAAATATGAAATAGATTTAAATTTAGTAAGAGGATTGGATTATTATACAAAGAGTGCTTTTGAATTTGTAAGTGATGAGATTGGTTCGCAAAGCTCAATCGCTGGTGGTGGCAGATATGATAAGTTAGTTGAATTTTTAGGTGGAAAAAGTACTCCAGCTGTTGGCTTTGCAATAGGTGTTGAGAGAGTTTTAGAGTTGATAAAAATGAACTCTAACGAGCAAGATAGTATCTATATAGGGTGTTTAGATGAAAAATATTTGCCTAAAATATTTACTTTGGCAAAAAAATTAAGACAAAACAGTACAGTGTTTGTAGAGTATAAAGCTAAAAATTTAAAAAATCATCTAAAAGGTGCTGATAAATTAAATGCTCGGTATTGTTATGTTTTAGGTGAAAATGAGATTGAACAAAATTCAATTTGGATGAAAGATTTGGTTTTAAAAAATGAACAATTAATATCATTAGGAGGGTTCTAACATGCCTCACAATTATGGAATAGATTACTGGTCAAATAGTAATTTTATAATAGAAGATGGAAAAGTTAAAATAAATTATGGTCGTCAAGATGCACTCATAGATATTGTCAAAAAAATACGAGATGATGGACATAGAGGACCAATACTACTTAGATTTCCGCATTTAATCAAAAAGCAAATCAGACTTCTTTTTGCATCTTTTGAAAGAGCCATGAAAGAGTTTGATTATAATGCAAAATTTAAAGCGGTATTTCCTCTAAAAGTAAATCAATTTCCAGCTTTTGTAAATAATGTAAAAGAGATGTCAGCTACTCATAATTACGGACTTGAAGCAGGTAGTAAGGCAGAACTAATTATTGCTATGAGTCATACAAATATTGGAGCTCCAATTACAGTAAATGGTTTTAAAGATAAAGAGATGATAACTTTAGGCTTTATAGCTTCAAAATTAGGTCATGATATTACTTTGACAATTGAGGGGTTAAATGAGTTAAAGACGATTATTGAGGTGGCTAAAGAGCTAAATGGACCTATGCCAAAAATTGGTATTAGAATAAGACTTCACAGTTCTGGTATCGGTATTTGGGCAAAAAGTGGTGGAATAAACTCAAAATTTGGACTCACATCAACTGAAATTGTAAAAGCTTTAGAGCTTATGAGAGAGCATGATTTAGTTGATAAATTTACGATGATACATTTTCACATAGGTTCTCAATTAAGTGATATTGGACCTCTTAAAAAAGCACTTAGAGAAGCTGGAAATATGTATGCAGAGCTTAAAAAATTGGGAGCCTCAAATCTTAAAGCTATCAATTTAGGTGGTGGTTTGGCGGTTGAGTATAGCCAACATGAAAATAACTTTAATAGAAACTATACACTTCAAGAGTATGCAAACGATGTGGTGTTTTTACTAAAAGATATTGCAAAAAATAAAAATGTTGAAGAACCAGATATTTTTACAGAATCTGGTAGATTTATTTCAGCTTATCATGCAGTGCTTGTTGCTCCTGTTTTAGAACTATTCTCTCATGAATATGACCAAAGTGCATTAAGGCTAAAAGAGACAAATCCAGCACTTATCGATGAGCTGTTTGATTTGTATCAAAACATGAACTCTAAAAATGCTCAAGAGTACCTTCATGATAGTTTAGACCACATGGAATCACTACTTACACTATTTGATTTGGGTTATATTGATTTGGTTGATAGAAGTAACACTGAAGTATTGGTGCATTTGATTATTAAAAAAGCTCTTATGTTACTGAAAGATAAAAAAAACATAAAAGAGCTTATATCTATTCAAGAGCGAGTTCAAGAGAGATATTTAGTCAATTTTTCAATCTTTCAGAGTTTGCCAGACTATTGGGGATTGGGTCAAAGATTTCCTGTTATGCCACTTGATAGACTTGATGAAATACCAACTAGAAGTGCATCTTTATGGGACATTACATGTGATAGCGATGGAGAGATAGGTTTTAGTGTCAATAATCCACTATTTTTACATGATGTAAATGTACAGAATGAAGAGTACTTTTTAGGATTTTTCTTAGTTGGAGCTTATCAAGAGATTTTAGGAATGGTGCATAATCTATTTTCACACCCTACAGAGGCTACAATTAGCTATGAAAATGATAAGTTG
>JACAEZ010000184.1 GCA_013388565.1 Campylobacterales bacterium
GTATTATGAAGTACAATAGGTGTGCCATCAATAGAACCTATATAAAGCATTACATGACCTTTCAAATAAACTAATGTCATAAATGGTATAGCATATCTATTTATTAACTTCACTTTTTCATCATTTGTTAAATTTTCTAATTTTAATATAGCACCTTTTGTACTTTGTGCTTTAGAATTTCTAGGTAACCAAATTCCAAATGGTGCAAAAAAATCTTGTGTCAAAGATGAACAATCTCTATTTTCTAAATATCCACCCCAACCATAATTTTCATTTAATAGTGAATTTCCAACTATAGCAATATTCTCTTTCGTAAATGATATTGGTTTTATATTCCCATTTTTTTTAGAAATATATGATTTTACAAAAGAGCTACTTTTATCTATCCCTTTTTTTGCCACCAAAATTTCAAAACCATCATCAGTTATATTTGAAATTGGGAATATTGTTCCAACTTTGGCATAAAATAGATACTCTTCATGAAGATAATCTTTTATTGGTATGTTGTCTTGAATTACAACCAATAGTTTAGATGATTTAAATAAATTTATAGATACTTCATCAATATATGCTATATCTCTCGAATCTATCCAACCATATCCAAAATGTGTTTTAATAAATGCAAAAGAGCCATCAAGTGTATAGTGTGAGATTAATATTGGAGTATTTGCTTTTAAAAGAGTGTTTTGCAAATAATCAAACGGATAACCTTCACCAGCTTTATCAAAATCTAAGAAAAGTGGTTTATTTGTCGGCATATCACGAATTTGACTATTTTTTATACTGATTGCTTTTTTATTAAGTGTATTGTATGCAGATAGATTAGCATTGTTTAAGACTATATCAAACCAATTTGATTCAATTTTAACTCTATTTTCACCATAGTAGCTTTTTGATTTTGTATATACATTAAATGCCCAAAATGCTTCATTGGCTGAAATAGTAAAGTTTTTATCACTCCATGGAGAAAAAAATTTATCATTAAACTCTTTATCATGAATTAATTGAGTTTCTATGGTTAAATTTATATCGATGTTAGATAGATATGGTTCAACATATTGAGGATAGTTTTTAATATCTTGTAAGAGGTGTCCATCTTTTAGTGAACATCCACTTAATAAAATCAGTAGTATAAATAGTAAAACATGAGAAGTATATTTTAACATCTTTTAATTTAATCGCCTTAAATATTTTTGTACCTCATTTTGTTTTAAAGATATAACCTCTGTTTTTATATGAGTATCAAAATATGGAAAAGATGTAATTAATTTACCATTACTATCAATAATTTTACTTCCACCCCAAAAACCTATGCCATCTTCAAAACCAACACGATTTACAAAAATGACTGTACATCCAGATAGTATAGCAGTAGCTTTTAATATAGAACTCCACTTCTCATCAATATCTAAATAGTTATCGTTAAAACCTCTTGTAGGAGAGTTTGCTATTACAAATAAAATATCTATATCAGACTCTGAAATTTTAGAGATTGTTTCAGCTCTCCACATATCTTCGCAAATTGCAATCATGCATTTAGAATCTTTAACTAAAAATGTATTAAACTCATTGCCACTAAAAAAATATCTTCCCTCTTCAAACATTCCATAATTAGGCAAAAAGTTTTTTTTATGAATAGTTTTTATAGAACCATTTGAAAAGTATATTGCACTATTATAGATTTTATAACCATCTTTTAGTGCCAAACCTACTAAAATATCACAATCTTTACTTAAATATTTAAACTCATTTAACTCTTCTAAATTATAAGCATCCTCAAAAACTGCATCCATTAACATATAACCATTTAAAGATAGTTCTGGGAAAATTATAATGTCACTATTTTCAGCATACTTTTTAATTATATCAATATGTTTTAATAAATTATTTTTATCAATTTTAAAACTATCTTGAACTAATGTAATCTTCATGATAACAGTTCGATAGCCTCATCTATACTTTTCATAGAGTTTATAGATATAGTTGGTTTTTGTGTAATTCTTTTATTTAAACCTTTTAAAACAGAACCATTTCCAAACTCTATAAACAAATCTACTTCATCTTCATATTTTTTAATGCTCTGTTTATATAATACAGGATTTACTAATTGCATTGGCAGTAATTCAATAGCTCTCTCTTTTTTACTATATTTTTCCATATTTACATTAGAGACAACTGGTGCATTAAAACTATCTTTTAGATAAATATTTAACTCTTTTTCCAAATCTATTTTTGCATCTTCTAAAAGTTTACAATGACTTGCTACAGACATATTTAACAATACACTCTTTTTAGCACCATACTCTTTTAGTATAGGCTCTATAGAGCTTAAATCATCTTTTAAACCAGCTAAAACAACTTGACCATCGCCATTATAATTTGCACACCAAACTTGCTTTCCACTAAATTGAGCTTCATCTATACATTTTTTTAATTTTTCATCATCTATGCCTATTATAGCCATCATTCCAGCATTTTTACCTTCACAACTTCTTTTCATGAAAAGCCCTCTTTTATGAACTAAAAGAGTTGCATCAACAATATCTAATCCATCTACACTACAAACTGCACTAAATTCACCTAATGAATGCCCTAAAACAAACTCTGGTCTAATTGAAACTCTCTCTTGAAATAGTTTATAAGCCATCATACTAACCAATAAAATAGCTGGTTGAGAATATTCAGTTTCATCTAGTTGTGTATTGTTTTCAAATAAAATAGATGAAAAATTTATACTTAATCTATCACTTACTTTTTCTAAATGGTTTTTTGCCATTTCACTGTTATCAAAAAATTCTTTACCCATTCCAATAGATTGACTTCCTTGTCCTGGAAATATAAAAGCAACTTTTTTCATAAAAAATCCTTTAAATCATTAATTTTTTTTCTTAGGGTATTTCTGTTTAACCCAAGTTGTTCAGCAACTTGTAGTTGGCTTTTATATTTATTTAATGCTACTTTTATTAAAGGTGCTTCATATAGATATAAAAACTTTCTGTAATCATCTGTTGTACCTATATTTTTTTCTAAAAAAATCTCTAATATAGAGATGATTTCATTATCTTTTAAATTTTTTGACAAAATATAAAAATAGATAGACCTTTTTAGTGAGATACAATTTTGAGATAAATCCAATTTAGAATAATCAATACTATGTTCATCAATATCTATACCCAATGTTTTTTTAGCTTCATTAAAAAAGTATCTAGCTAATGGTTTTAAATCTTCTATTCTCTCTTTTAATGAAGGTAAAAATATTTTTACACCAAAAAATTGGTCAAATAAATCATCATTAATTTTTTTCTTAGTTGTAGCAATAATTCGTATTCTATTTTTAGATATTATCTCATATAATTTTTGTAGGTTTGTTATGTTTTCAAAATCAGTAATTATGGCAACATTGGATAGTGTCGATAAATTAAGTATTTCATCGAAATTATTCCCATTAATAATTGGAGCATTTGGGACAATATATTTAGCTAATGTGGTTTTACCTGTTCCTATATCACCTTCGATTAAACAATTAATCTGAACACTTTTAAGTAAATTTGCAGATTTCAAAGCCTCTTTTGAAGACTTTGAAATCGCTATAAAATTAGTGACATCCACACCCACCACCATTGTGATGTTTGTTTGCCTTATTATGTCCATGACCGCCACAACATCCATCTTCATCATGAGAACTATGTGTACCACAACACTCATCTTCTTGATGTCCACCACAGCACCCACCTGATGTAGCTATTCTTCCAGTTATAACCTCTTCAGCAGTAGCATCTCTAACATCTAATACACTTACATTAAAACATAGTGTTTTACCAGCTAATGGATGGTTAAAATCTATAACCACCTCATTTTCATTAAAATCTTTTACTAAAACTTCAATTACACTTCCATCTTCATCTTTTCCGTATAATGGCATTCCAATTTGTAACTCTATACCACTAAATTGTTCAACAGGTAATACATCTACAGCTTGTTGATTATATTCACCATAAGCTTCAGAAGGTTCAACTGTTACTCTAGCACTTTGACCAACCTCAAAATTTTTTAACTGATTTTCTAAGCCTGGTATTAACATTCCTCTACCCATCATGAATGTTAATGGATGCATACCAACATTACTATCTATAATTTCATCATTTCCTAATTCTGTTAGTGTATATTCAATTGATACAACTTGATTATTTTCTATAGCCATTAATTCTCCTTTATTTAGTACAATATATTAGCAAACTATTGCTTAATATTTATCAATTTTTTTGATTAAATTTTGTTTATTTGATTGATTGAAGATTTTTTCTAGCTATTTTTGCAGCATCACTATCAGGGTAATTAGAAATAATTACATCGTAAAATTGTTTAGCACTGTTGTTATTTTTTGTTTTTTCAAATGAAATAGCAGTATGTAGTAATAAAGTAGGCATATAAGAAGCTTTATCATGAAGAGAAGCACTTTTTTTAAAATGTGTAATAGCTAAGTCATATTTTTTTTGATAATAAGCTATTTCACCCAAATAATAATTTGCAGTAGCAGGTTTATAATTATTACTATCAAGAGCCATAAGCATATTA
>JACAEZ010000155.1 GCA_013388565.1 Campylobacterales bacterium
AAATAGAATTAAAGATGAAATAGAGAAAAATAGAGAGAAAGATTTAGTACTTTTTAAACAACAACGATTTGCACAAATGGGTGAAATGATTAGCATGATAGCCCATCAATGGAGACAACCTCTTTCAAATATCTCTACAATTTCTGGAAAACTTAGACTATTTTTAGATTTGGGTAAGTTTGATGAAAAAAATTTTTACATATCTTTAGAAAAAATAGAAGAACAAACACAATATTTATCTAAAACAATAGATGATTTTAGACACTTTTTTAATCCTAATAAGCAAAAAGAGATGGTTTGTTTAAGAGAAATTATTCAAAAGAGTTTAGATATTATTGAAAAAGCCATCACAAATCAAGGTATTAAAGTTGTTAAAGAGTTTGCTTTTAAAACTAAAGCAGAGATTTATCCAAATGAATTGACACATGTATTGTTGTCTTTAATATCTAATGCTAGAGATATTTTATTAGAAAAAGGTATAGAACAGCCATGTATAGAGATTTATGGAGAAGAGTTTGAAGATGAGTATATAATAGAGATAAAAGATAATGGTGGCGGTGTACCAGCTGATATACAAGATAGTATATTTTTGCCATATTTTTCTACTAAATCTAAAAAGCATGGTACAGGACTTGGGCTTTATATGGCAAAAATGATTATAGAACAAAATTTGGGTGGTAAAATTTCACAATATAATAGTGAAAATGGGGCAGTATTTAAAATTGTACTTCAAAAGGAGCATTAATCATGAAAGAGACAAATATTAATATAAATGATTTAAAAGAGTATTCGCAAGAGCAGACGATTTTGCTTGTGGAAGATGATGATGAATTAAGGGGACATACTCAAGAGTTGTTAGCTTCTATTTATAAAAGAGTTGATATTGCACTTGATGGAAAAGATGGCTTGGATAAATATTTGGAAAATGATTATGATATTGTTATAACATATATAAACATGCCAAATTTAAATGGTATAGAGCTTATAAAAGCTATTAGGGAGATAAGGGAAGAGCAAATTGTTATGGTTATTTCTGCACATAATGATTCAAGATATTTGATAGAACTTATAGAAATTGGTGTTGAAAAGTTTATTTTAAAACCTTTACAGTTGGTAAAACTTTTAAAAAATATGTATATTACATCTAAAAGAGTTTATGAAAAAAAGTTACTTGATATTTATCAAGAGCAGTTAGAAAAGAGTCAAATAGAGCTGATTAAAAAAAATAGAGAGTTAAATAAACTATTAGAACAAAAATTAGAGCATGAAAATCAAAACTGTATGTTTGTACATGTTTTGAAAAATAGAAAAAATATAAGTGATGAGGCTTTAAAGCATTTGGAAATACTCTCTCATGGAGAGAAAAAGAGTGCAGTTGACTTTTTTGAAAAAAATTTTATTGATTTGCAAAGTATCAGTGAGAAGATAGAGGAGTCTTTAGTCAATTTTGATGCACTGTTATATAAATTTGTTAAATCTCCATCAGATGAATTAAGACTTCAAGTTGCAAACTTGTTGACAGCATTTAGATACTCACTAGATGATTTGGTAGAGTTTCAAAATATCTCATTTGCTATTAAAAAATTGGTTTCTATTTTAGATGAGATGGATAATGATAAGATAAAATATATTCAAGATATTTTATTTAGCCTTTCAAGTACATTAGAGCAGTGGAGAGTTTCTATATTTGTAAATAAAGATGCAAAAGATATTCACTATTTTGATGCTTCTATTATTACAGATTGTAAACAAGTTGAGATAATTTGTAAAGATGTTCTTGAAGGTGGTGAAATGGAGTTTTTTATATAATGAAAAAAAGTTTAACAATTATAGATACATTTGGTTTTTTGTTTAGAGCATATTATGCTTTGCCTTCATATTTGAAGAGTAAAAAAGGGTTTCCTACAAATATGCTAACAGGTTTTACTAGATTTATCTCATCTTTAAATAGTGAATATAAGACTGATTTGTTGCTATTTGCACTGGATTCTAAAGGTGAAAATTTTAGAAAAGAGATAGATAGTAGTTATAAACAAAATAGAGTTGAAATTCCAGAAGATTTACTAAAACAGTTAGGTGTTGCTATTGATTGGATAGATAAAATGGGCTTTAAAAAGCTTAGTATAAATGGGTATGAAGCAGATGATATTGTCGCATCTATTGCAAAAGTTGCTTCAAAAGAGGGTTATTTAGTAAAAATAGTAAGTCATGATAAAGATTTATACCAATTAATTGATGATGAAAAAATTGTCATGATTGACCCTATCAAAAAGAGTGTTATAGATGAAAATGGGTGTTTTGAAAAGTATGGTGTAAAACCATCTCAATTTTGTGATTATCAAGCATTAATTGGGGATAGTGCTGATAATATAGCTGGAGTTAAAGGAATTGGTCCTAAAAATGCACAAAAGTTGATAACTGATTTTGGCTCTATTGAGAAAATCTATGAAAATATCAATTTAATAAAACCAGATAGAATAAGAAATTTGTTAATTGATGGTAAAGAGTCTGCATTTTTAAGCAAAAAACTTGTTAGTTTAAAAGCTGATTTATTTGAACATGTTGATTTTAGTGAATTTAGTTTACCAAATCTACACCCTATTTTATCAATTGCAAATGAGCTTATGGAGTATGATATAAAAGATGTTTTAGAACAGGTAAAAAAAGATGGATTTTTATTAAATGTTCATGAAGAGATAAAAGTTACAAAGAGTAGTTTTGAAGCTATTGCGATAGTTGATGAGACAAAACTTTTTAATGTAATCAACTCAATTTCAAAAGATACCATTGTTGCATTTGATACAGAGACAAATTCATTAGATACAAAAGAGGCTAAAATTGTCGGTTTTAGTTTTGCTTATGATGATAAAAAAGCCTATTATGTACCAATTAATCACAACTATTTAGGTGTTGGAGAGCAAATATCAGAAGATGTAGCAAAAAAAGCTATTGAAAAGTTGCTTGAGTATAAAATAGTTGGACATAATCTGAAGTTTGATTTTTCACTACTTAAAAATCTATTTGGGCATTCTAAAAAAGATAATTTTATTGATACGATGATACTTTCATGGCTTATAAATCCAGAATCGAAACATTCACTTGATTTTTTAATGCAAAAATATTTTGATTATGAGATGAAGTCGTTTAAAAGTGTTGTTGGTAAAAGTAGTGATTTTTCACAAGTTTCAATAGATGAGGCTACATT
>JACAEZ010000138.1 GCA_013388565.1 Campylobacterales bacterium
GTGCAATAAATTGATAGAGGTGAATGCTCCTTGGACACTCATGAAAGAGAATAAGACAAATCAAGTAAATGCACTTTTGGGTTTGATTTCAAATATCTTAGCTAGAGTTTCGATTTTACTTCACCCTGTTATGCCAAAAACTACTCAAAATATTGCAAATTGTTTAGGCTTTGAGATAAATTGTGATAGTTATGATAAATTTATTATAAACAAAGAGTTGTTATCTGAATTTACTATCAAAAAAATTCCACCACTTTTCCCAAAAATAGAAGCTCCAAAAATAGAAACAGCACCTGCTCAAAAAATAGAAGAAAAAGTGGAAACTCCAAAAGAGTTGGATAATTTGATAACTATTGATAAATTTTTTGAAGCGGTTATAAAAGTTGGTACTGTAAGAGAGGCAAATGAAGTGCCTAAAAGCTCAAAATTATTACTTTTAAAAGTTGATTTGGGTGATGGTGATATAAGACAAGTTGTAGCTGGAATTAGAGAATTTTACACTCCAGAGACTCTCGTAAATTCACAAGTGTGTGTTGTAGCAAACTTGAAACCAGCAAAACTTATGGGATATGATAGCTTTGGAATGCTTTTAGCTGCAAAAGATAAAAGTGGGCTTTGCTTGATTAGACCTGAAAGTAAAAAAACAGATGGAACGGTTATAAAATAAGTTGCAAGAGGTTCATTTACAGACAATTTTAGATATTACAAGAGGTTTTTTATTAAATGACCCTAAAATATCTAAAATTTTATCTGTTTCTACAAATTATGCAGATGTTAAAAGAGGTGATTTATTTATTGCAATTAACTCATCTTGCATTGATGAAGCAGTCAAAAGAGGGGCTTATGCCATTATATTTGACAAAGCTACTCAAATATCAGATATGGAGATAGCATGGATAAAAGTAGATAATATTCATGATTGTATGCAGAGGCTTTTGAGATTTTTTTTGATACAGTACTCCATTCCAATTTTTTATATCAGTTTAATAAAATTCGATATTTTAGATTTAATTACAAATAAAAAAGAGGTATTAACACTAAATAGTTTAAATATCGCAACTTATTTTAAACAAATAATTGAAAAACAGTTTAAATTAATATGTTCAAACGATAAAGCTCTTTTAAACTCAATTTATCCATTGCATCAAAATTTTAAGCAAATAATAGAGAGTGTAAATTTTATTAAAGAGGGTATATTTAACTGTTCATATGATTTTTTAAATAGACACTTTTTGGATTTAGATATTTCACCTATGTTTGTAAAAGATTTAAATGAGATTTTACAATTTTTAGATAGTAACAATATAGATTATAATCTAACAAATCTGAAAAATTTATCCCATTTTTCACCAATATTTATAACTAAAGATTTTAAACAAAGAGAGTTTGGACAAACTCATACAGTGTTGATTTTTGAAGAGGATATAGAGCTGTTTTTAGAAGAGATGGATTTTTTAAATCAAAAAGCTTCATGGTCAAAGAGACTATTTTTTCACCATGCATTTAAGCATGAAGGTATAATAAACTACTCATCTAAAGAACATTTAAATTTGTTATTAAGAGAGTTGAATTTTAATTATGCCTTAATTTTTGGAAATAGAGATTTAATAGAGTTCAAACAAGAGTATAATAATTACAGTTTATTTTAAGGAGTTTTAATGTCATCGGATTATGAGCAGAGTAGGTTAGGAGAGTTTTTTAATAACTATTGGGATATAGGTGGTGGACTTATATTCGGATTACTTGCATTTTTTGCACATAAAAATGGTTCTGCCTATTTAGCTACATTTTTTTCAGCACTTTCAATAGCATCTCTTTCTGTTACAGTTTCTGAAGTTGCAGAGATTTTAGCAGAAAAGTTAGAAGAGCCTTATGGTAGTTTTGTTTTAACATTTAGTGCAGTTGCTGTTGAAATTTTATTACTATTTATGATTTTATTAGAATCGGCAAATAATCCTCAAGCACTTGAAACAGTCAAAGGTGGCATTATTTCAGCTGTTATTGTTGATATGAATGTACTTTTGGGACTTGCTGTATTTATCGGAGGGCTTTCATTTAAACAACAAGAGCATAATTCAGAAACTTCAAATACATATGTTACTATATTGTTGGTTTCGTCTATTGCACTTTTAGTTCCTAGTGTACTTACATACACAGAACATGGGAAAAATGATATATTACAAGCAAGTTTTATTATTGCATTTTTAATGTTACTATTTTATTCAACTATTTTTATATTTCAAACAAAAACACATACACACTTTTTTAAAGCAACTGCAAGAAGTAGGATTTTAAGATATAAACGAAAAATGAATGAACATGACGAAGATGAACATACTAATTATGTATTTGAAAAACTTCCAATTTGGGTAAATTTTTCTAACATTTTTGGGCTTATATTTATAATAGGGCTTATGGCAGAAATTTTTGCAAAAGATGGTACACTATTTTTTAATGATTTTGGTGTATCTATAGGTTTAGTTGGTTTGTTAATAGCAATTATTAGTGTTGCTCCAGAGATATTTACAGCACTTAAGGCTGCAAAAAATGACCAAATTCAAAGAGTTATAAATATTGCAATGGGAGCTTCAACAGTTTCAATTCTTCTTACAGTTCCTATTTTAATGATATTAGCATATATTGTGGGTATAGAGTTGCCACTTGATTTTAATGCTTTGCAAGTTGGAGCTTTAATATTAACAGTTATACTTGCATGGAAAACTACTGATAATGGTGAGACAAACTATTTTGAAGGAATATCGCATTTGATGTTTTTCTTATGTTATGCAATAATTACGGCTTTATATTAAAACTAAATAGAAGGTAGTTAATTTGAAATTTTTATTTAAGTTTATAGTTATAACATCTTTTTTTCAATTATTAATTGCAAAAGAGTTGATATATGTACCACTTCCAATAAATCATGAAGAGTCTGTTATAGAAGATAACAAAATTTTTATTGATTATGTATCAAAAGTGATAAATAAACCTATAAAAATTAAATATATAAAAAAATATGATGATATTATAAAAGAGTTTAAAGAAAATAAAATTGATTTAATTCAAATAGGTCCATTGCCTTATGTTACACTTAAAAGTGAGTTTTCGCAAATAGAGCCTATTTTATTTTTTAAAGAAAAAGGGGGGATAGATAAATATACATGTGCTATTGTCTCTACATTTGATGGTCCTACTAAAGTAGAAGAGATAAATAGTAAGATAGCTCTTACTCAACCTCTTTCAACTTGTGGTTATTTTTTGGCTTCATATCTGTTAAAAAATAAAAATATAGATATAGATGCTATTGGATATGATTATTTAGGTTCTCATGATGATGTGATAGAACATATTATTTTAGATAGATATAAAAGTGGTTCTGTTAAAACATCTGTTGCAGAAAAATATAGTAACATGAGTATAAAAATAGTTGCAGAAAGTGAACTGTTACCATCATTTGTGTTGGCTGTAAATCCATCTGCTATAAC
>JACAEZ010000123.1 GCA_013388565.1 Campylobacterales bacterium
CTACTATGCTTCATGACCAAATCAATTTTAATAAATTCCACTTTTCTAGTTAAAATCCCTTCTCTATGTCTTAGTAAAAAATCTTGATAATTTTGATGTACAAAATTTGTTATAAAATCATCAAATGTTATCTCTTTATCTTCATCTAATCCAAATATATTATAAAAATTTTTTGAAGCTTTTAGTGATTTATCTTTTAAAATACATTCAAAACTGCATATTTTTGCAATTTGTTGTTCTATTGATATATCATGATTTATTTTTTTTACTTTAATTTCATTAAATTTCAACTCTGTCACATCATTTACATTCAAATTTATATAAATTAAATTACCAAAATTATCTAATATCTTATTTATAAAAACAATAACATAAAAAACTTTACCATCTTTATTTACAAATTTTGACTCTATTTGTTGATTTATATTTGGGTTTATTTTTATTTTTTCTAAATATCTTTCTGCTTTTACTCTACTCTCTTGGCTTAAAAATGTTGTTATATGATTACCTATTGCCTCATCTGGATTTACTAAAAAATATACTTTAGACATTTTATTTACATATTTTATATATCCATGACTATCTATTTGGAGCATCAAGTTTTTTGCATTTTCTACAAAATGATAAAAATTTATCTCTTTTTCTAAATCATGAATACTATTTTTTAAAATAGTGCTTTGTCTTTCTAATATATTCAATAACATTTTTGGATTTATAGGTTTTAGCATAAATTTATCAACACCAATATTTATGGCATCAAATAAAAAATTTTTGTCATCATGTCCTGTAATCAATATAATATATGTGTCAGTATACTTTTCTTTTATATATTTTGCAACTTGAAGTCCATTTATAATAGGAATATCAACATCAATAATTGCAATTTTTGGAGTATGTAGATTAAAAATATGTAGAGCCTCTTCCCCATTTGTAGCTACAATAATATTCTTTATTTTATTTGATAAAATATTCAAATAGTTATCAATACACTCTTTATCATCTTCTACAATTAGCAAAGAATTTATATACAAACTCATACTATTCTCTTTTTGTTTGATAGTTTTGACAATTCTATATAAAAAATAATTAAAACCATCTTGAATTACCCATGTATTGCATTACAAAAATGTATTAATCAAATATCATTTCTTAGTTTTTAGTTCTATATTTAAAATAAAACTGTATTTAATTGAATTTTTGATAATATGTTTGCCTCTATCATTTAAAACTTAAGGAATGTTTTAGCATGGAAAAATCAAAATATATTTGGATAAATGGTGAATTTGTTGGGTGGGATAATGCAAATGTTCATGTATTATCACATACTTTACATTATGGAAATGGTGCTATTGAAGGTACAAAGGCTTATATGACAGATAATGGTTTAGCTATTTTTAGACTAAATGACCATACAAAAAGACTTATTAATTCTGCAAAAATCACATTGATAAATGTGCCATATAGTGTTGAAGAGTTAAATCAAGCACAAATTGAACTACTTAGAAAAAATGAGTTTACAAGTGGTGTTTATATTAGACCTATTGTATTTTTAGGTTATGGTGTTATGGGTGTTTATCATAAACAAGCTCCTGTTATGACTGCTATTGCTTCATGGCCATGGGGTGCATATTTGGGTGAAGATGGATTGAAAAATGGTGTTAGAGTAAAAATTTCATCATTTACAAGAAACTCAAACAAATCTACAATGGGTAAAGCAAAAGCTGTTGCAAACTATCTAAATAGTCAAATGGCAAAATTTGAAGCGGTTGAAGCTGGATATGATGAGGCTTTATTATTAGATGATGAAGGTTTTATTGCTGAAGCTAGTGGGGCATGTTTTTTCATTGTTAGAGATGGAGTTTTAATCTCTCCTCCAAATGATACATCATTAGAGTCTATCACACAAGCAACTGTTATAGAGTTGGCTACTGATATGGGCTTAGAAGTTGTTAGAAAAAGAGTAACAAGAGATGAAGTTTATATTGCTGATGAAGCATTTTTTACAGGAACTGCTGCTGAAATAACACCTATTAGAGAGGTGGATGCAAGAGTTATCGGTTGTGGAAAAAGAGGTGAAATAACTGAAAAACTTCAACAAAAATATTTTGATGTTGTTTCTGGAAAAGATGATAGATATAAACACTATCTAACATATATTTAATATTTAACTACAAGGATAAAATTTGCCAGCAGATATGAATGATTATTTTAATAAAAAAAATGCCCAACAAAACAATCAAGGTTCACAATACCAGCCACCAGAATTTCTAAAAGATTTTGGTAAAAAGGCTGGTTTTTTATATGTTATTATAATACTTGGTATTATTATCTTTTTAGCAAAACCATTTATTATTATAAATTCTGGTGAAGTTGGTATAAAAGTTACCGCAGGTAAATTTGAATCTATACCACTTGAACCAGGGTTTCATCTATATTTACCAGTAATTCAAAAAATTATTGTTGTTGATACAAAAGTTAGGATTATAAACTATAGAGGTGCTGAAAGATTAGATACAAATGTAGCTATTAAAAATGATGGTATTACATCTAACGAGAGTATTTCAGTACTTGATTCAAGAGGTCTTCCAGTTAGCATAGATTTAACAGTCCAATATAGACTACTTCCATTTGGAGCTCCTCAAACAATAGCTACATGGGGACTTAGCTGGGAAAATAAGATTATTAATCCAGTTGTTAGAGATGTTGTAAGAAGTGTTATTGGTTCTGTTTCGGCTGAAGAGTTACCTGTTAAAAGAAACCAAATCGCTACACTTATAGAAAACGATATTCGTTCAAAAGTCTCAAAACTTGAAAACCAACCAGTTGAATTACTATCTATTCAATTAAGAGAGATTGTACTTCCAACTAAAATAAAAGAGCAAATAGAGAGAGTTCAAATAGCAAAACAAGAGGCTCAAAGAACAGAGTATGAAGTAGAAAGAGCAAAACAAGAGGCTCTTAAAAAAGCTGCACTTGCTGAAGGTGAAGCTGAAGCAAATAGAATACGGTCTAAAGGTATAGCTGATGCTATCATGATAGAAGCAACTTCTCAAGCAGAAGCAAATAAAAAGATTTCTGATAGTTTGTCAAAAGATTTATTACATCTTAGACAAATCGAAGTACAAGGTAAATTTAACGAAGCACTTAGAGAAAATACAGATGCTAAAATTTTCCTAACACCTGGTGGAGCAGTACCAAATATTTGGGTTGATTCAAAAGATGTACCTTCTTCAAAACCTCAAAAACAAACATCAATAGAAAATCAATAATTGGAATAAATCATGATTGATATTATAAACTGGGAAAAGTCTTCTCTTCTCCCAGCTATCGTTCAAGATAGTAAATCAAACGAAGTACTAATGTTGGCTTACATGAACAAAGAGGCTTATGAGTTGACTATTTCTACAAAATTTGCTCACTATTTTTCAAGAAGTAAACAGAGAATTTGGAAAAAAGGTGAAGAGAGCGGAAATACTCAAATTGTAAAAGAGATTTTATTAGATTGTGATAGTGATACAATTTTATTAAAAGTAGAACAAGTTGGCGGTGTTAGTTGCCATACTGGAAGAGTTAGCTGTTTTTATAAAAATGTTTTAACAAATGAACATGTTACAGAACCTACTCAAAATATGAATGATAAATACTCTATAACAGATAGACTCTATCATGTACTGCTTGAGAGAAAAAACTCATCACCAGAAGTTAGCTACACATCAAAACTTTTTCATAAAGGTGAAAACAGTATATTAAAAAAAGTAGCTGAAGAGTGTGCTGAATTTTGCTTTGCAGTGAAAGATAATAGTACAGATGAGATTATTTATGAATGTGCTGATATTGTTTATCATGTATTAGTTGCACTTGCATATAAAGATATTAATCCCGATAGAGTAAAAAAAGAGCTAGAAAGACGATTTGGGCTTAGTGGCATAGAGGAAAAAAACTCAAGAAATGGATAAAAAAGAGTTATAAATTTTATAAAAGATTTTATAGATTCTTTAATTCTTTATGATTATATTGGTTTTGGCTTTGTTTTTATACTGTTTTTAACACTTATTTTTATTGCAATACTTTTAAAAAGAAACACTTTTTTAACACTTTTTTTTACAATCTTAAGCTTTATATTACTTTTTACAGCTCCTATTGGAGTGCCATTTTGTGTAGATAAATATATCAAAAGTCCTGACATTAACACTACACAAATAAAAGAGCTTAAATTTGTTGATAACCTAATCATTGAAGGAATTTTAATAAACAGTGGTAAAGTCGATTACAGAAAGTGTAGAGTTGTTGCTAAAATTTATTATAAAGATAAATTTATAGTAAAAGAGTATTTAAATATGTTAAAACCTATATACAAACGTAGTATAAATTTAGAAAATCCTATAAAAAGAAAAGAAGAGGTTGATTTTAGAATGGTGATAGACAATTTTAAAGTATCAAAAGAGTATGAGGTATATTTAAAAGCGGAGTGTAGGTAATGTATTTTACAGTATTACATTGGATTGCAATAAGTTTTTATATTGTAATTTTCATGTTATTAACATTTTTAGCAACAAGAGGTGATAATAGAAAAATTTTTATCTCTTTATTTTTTTCATCAATTTTAGTAACTGTATTATTAAGTTTTATTACATTAATGGTATTAGATAAATACACTAAAAAAGGAAAACTTGAAAAAATAGATTATACTAAAGTACTTAGAAATGAAACATTAGTATTCAGTGGGACTGTTAGAAATGTTGGGAGTTTCAAAATTGGAAATTGTACATTAGAAATTAAAATTATTAATCAAGTATCAAATTTGGACACATTATCAGGTGCTCAACTATTTACTCCAAAATCTAGATTTTTTGAAATGTTTCAAAGAGATAAAGAGGATTTCATTAACCATTACACTCAAGAATTTAGAGTAGTTGAAAATTTAGAACCACGTAGAAGTAAAAATTTTACAGTTATCATGAAATATCCAATACAATTTAAAAATCCATCTATAAGCTATAAATTAGATTGTCATTAATGGAATACATCTTGCTTGTATATATAAAAAACTTCAAGCAAGGTGAACATGCATTTAGAAGTCAAATCAAAATGGGTTGTATTAACACTTCATGAAGATAGTGTACAATATAAAATAGCAAAAAGATTTATTGAAAACAATTTTTCAAAAATAGTATCACTTCAAAATTCTATTTTGGTTTTCAATATACCAGATGAAAAACAAAGAAGAGCTATTTTTTTAAATTGGATTGCAACTACATACTTAAAATATAAAAATCTAACCTCTTCAACATTTTCAAAAGAGCTACAATCAAAAATTGATTATTGCATAAAAATAAAAATCATCTCTTCAAATAATGCTGTAATAGAAAGTGTAAATATATACTTAAAAACAATAAATACAAACAAGATATTTTTATATATAAAAAATAATAAATTTTTATTTACATATTTTAAATCTCTATTTAAAAAAAATATTGTCAAAATTGATATTAATAATCTTAAAATGATTTTTTCTATAAATAATATAGAAGATTTTGAAAATTTTGACAAAATAATAAAAAGAACAAAAATATTAAATTATAACACCTCATTTATATACAATAAAGATGAGTTTAATCTGTTATATGAACAATTTGAAAAATATGAAGAAGATACAGAAAGTATCAAAAAATTGGTTGAATATTATACTCTACTAAATTCAAATGAGAATGACTCATTTGAAGATATAAAAATAAAATATAAAGAGTTAATAAAAAAATATCATCCAGATAGAGTATATGGACATGATGAATATACAGTAAATTTATATACAGAAAAATTTAGAAATATACAAGAAGCTTTTGAAAATATTAAAAAGGTAAAAGTAGCTTAATATTATGTACACTTTTCTTAGATATACTGCCCCAAAATGTCAAGACAATAATAAATAAGAATTAATTTCATTAAGCACCTGTTACCCCATGCCACATTTTCAGTTTGAATACTGAAATTTTACATCTATTTAATCTTTCCTATTTTTAGAGATATTATAGTAATTTACATTCCGAATCTGTTTCTTTTTTTCTCAAACAGTGTCTTAGTTAAAATATTTTGTTTTATACTTTGAAACTTTTCATCTGTTTTACTATAAATCACATCTTCAAGACTATTTATAAAATAATCAAACTCTCTATTTTGATTATTTGAAATAAGCACTTTTAAAAACTCTTTTGGTTCATCTATATTTTTTAGAGTGTCAATAAAAGTAACATTAGAAACAACTCTTTTTTTAGAAAACTTTAAAAATTTACCAGCCAAAAATCCTAAAACAAAAACAATCAAATAAGATAAAGCAACTTTAAAAAAATGTAAATAATCAAATTTTTCTTCTATCAAAACCTCTTTTTTGACAATTTCGCTACTATCCATAACCGTTAAATTAACATCACTTATAACAATTTTTGAAACTTCATTTTTTTCGTATCAAAATAGCTAAAAGTAGGAAAAGTAACTAAAACACTTCTTTGGCAACTCAAAGCAAAATCTAAAAAATAGCTCGAAATTAGCCTATTTTGTTCTATTTTTGTCTGAATATTTGGTTTATCAGAAAATATTTTACACCCATCTGGCAAATCAAAATCAAACTTGAAACCTCTCAAATCTCCAAAACCTTGTAACATGTATCTTATATAAACTGGCTCATTTGCATATACTTTATCTTTTTTCATATCGATTTTAGACTCAAACTCACCTACAAAATTAAGACTATTTTCTAAAACTTCAATATATATAGGATTTATCTAAACTTTTTTGGTAGTTGCTTTTATCTCTCGCACA
>JACAEZ010000147.1 GCA_013388565.1 Campylobacterales bacterium
GACAAAAAAGAAATCGCTCAAGTTGCTACAATTTCTGCAAATAGTGATGAAAAAATCGGTAACTTAATCGCTGAAGCTATGGATAAAGTTGGTAAAGATGGTGTTATCACTGTTGAAGAGGCAAAAGGTATCAACGATGAGTTAGAGATTGTTGAGGGTATGCAGTTTGATAGAGGTTATTTATCACCATATTTTGTAACAGATACAGACAAAATGCAATCTGTTTTAGACAATCCATTTATTTTATTGAGTGATAAAAAAATCACATCTTTAAAAGATATTTTACCAGTTCTTGAACAAATCCAAAGAACAGGAAGACCTTTTGTAATCATCGCTGAAGATATTGAAGGTGAAGCATTAGCTACATTAGTTTTGAATAAATTAAGAGGTGTACTAAATGTTGCAGCGGTAAAAGCTCCAGGATTTGGTGATAGAAGAAAAGCTATGCTTGAAGATATCGCGATTTTAACAGGTGGAACGGTAATCTCTGAAGAGGTTGGTAGAACACTTGATAGTGTTAGAATAGAAGATTTAGGTCAAGCTGGTTCAATCATCATCGAAAAAGAGAACACAACAATCGTTGATGGTGTTGGCGATAAAAACAATATCCAAGCTAGAGTAAAACAGATAAAATCTCAAATCGAAGAGACAACAAGTGACTACGATAGAGAAAAATTACAAGAGAGACTTGCAAAATTAAGTGGCGGTGTTGCTGTTATCAAAGTTGGTGCGGCTACTGAAACAGAGATGAAAGAGAAAAAAGATAGAGTTGATGATGCACTTTCAGCGACAAAAGCGGCTGTTGAAGAGGGTATCGTTATCGGTGGTGGAGCTGCACTTATTAGAGCTTCTGAAAAAATCAATTTAGATTTATGTGGTGATGAGAAAATCGGTTCTGATATAATCCTTAGAGCTATCAAAGCACCACTTAGACAAATCGCTGAAAATGCTGGTTTTGATGCTGGTGTTGTGGCAAGTAAAGTATCTGAAAGTGCTGAAAATGTAGGCTTTAATGCTGCAACTGGTGAGTATGTTGATATGTTTGAAGTAGGTATCATCGACCCACTAAAAGTTGAAAGAATAGCTTTACAAAATGCGGTATCTGTTGCTAGTTTATTATTGACAACAGAAGCTACAGTTAGCGAAATAAAAGAAGACAAACCTGCTATGCCTCCAATGTCTGGTGGTATGGGTGGAATGGACGGAATGTATTAATTCTAAGCATCAAAAAACCTTTAAATAAGGTTTTTTGATGCTAAATTAAAATATGAATTTTTATATTTTAATTAATCTCTTTTATGACCTAAGTCAATATTACCCTCTTCATCTTTTACCAATGCTTGAAGAAGTGATGAAATCTCTTCAGGATGCTCTTCTACTAAATTTTTTAGTTTTTCAAGCAATACCTCATATTTTACCTGTTCTTCGTCAAAATTTCCTTGAATACCAAGTTGTTCTTCTACTCTTTTTTTCATGTCTTTAAATTTTTCTAAAGCATCTTCTTCTTGCCCTTCATCAAGCTCTAATAGTTTTGGTTGTTCATCTTCATCTTCTACTTTTAGCTCCATCATTCGTTCTGCAAATGGAACAATAACTTTTTTATAGAAAATAAATAAGATTATACCAGCTATTAAATATCTAATTAAAGGCATGAAAGGTTCATATTGACCCATTTTTAAATCATTGGCAAATTTATCAAGACCTGCTAACTCTTTTGTTGATGTTCGTTCAGGATGAAACTGAAAATTACTTACTGTAACTTCATCATTTCTATCAACATTAAAACCAACGGTTCTTTTGACAATGTTGGATATAGACTCAAGTTCGGTGGCATCAAGTGATTTATACTCTACTGTTTTAACTCCATTTTCTGCTATATTTTCAACATATTTTCCATCACAAACAACAGCTGCACTAACTCTTTTTACTTTAGCAAATTCACCTTTTACGCTTGAAACAACTTTTGAGATTTCATAATTGACGGTATTTTTATTTTTTTGATACTTCTCTCTAAATGTATCATCTTCAAGCCCCTCAACAGGTCCTATATTGCTAACAGCCCCTGGAACACCGCCTATTTGCTTATCTTTTCTGTAACCTTCTCTTTTTTCCTCTTCTATCTGTTCACTTCTTACAATATTATCAGGTGCAAAACTCTCTTCTGTACTATCTTTTTGAGAAAAATCAAACTCAATACTAACTTTAGCCACAACACTATCAACACCGCCAATAAATGGAGCTAGTATATTTACAATTTTCTCTTCATACAATTTTTCAAGTTCATTTTTATATCGAAGTTGTGCTTTTGCTAACTCTTTTGTTTGAACATACTCATCTTTTTCATCAAGCGGTTCACCATTTTCATCAACTATTTTTACATTTTCAGGAGTCATTTTAGCAATCGAAGCAGATACTAAATTTTTAACACCTTTTACTTGTCCATGAGTTAGTATCATGTTTTTTTTCAAAGTAACAGCAACTGAAGCAGATGGTGGAATATCTTTTGCCACAAATACAGACTCTTTAGGTATGGCAATATGAACAACAGCTTTTTCAATAGGAGTCAAAGACTCAATAGTTTTTGAAAGTTCTCCCTCTAATGCTCTTAAAAATTTTACATTTTGGTCAAAGTCAGTAGCACCGAACTCTTGCTTGTCAAATAGTTCAAATCCAACTCGACTATCTTTTGGAATGCCAAGTGAGGCTATATTTATTCGTTGTTTATAAACTTGCTCTTCTGGAACTAAAATAGTGCTATCTTTTGGAAGTTTGTATGGAATTTTATTTTGCTCCAAATTTTGAACAATAAGTGCCGCATCTTTTGGGCTTAGATTGTCAAATAGCACTTTATACCCATCATCAACAACCTTTTGATTGTTGTTATAAACAATCAAAAAAGCTATAAAAGCAACAACAGATACCAATGAAGCTAGTATTATAATTTTTTGTTTTTTATTTAGCTTTTGTATGATTAATGTTAATTGTTGAAAAAGAGCTTTAAAATCCATCTACTACCTATTTTATAAGAGTTTCAAACTCTTCAAAAAATCTATCATTTTGAACTTTTGAACCAATCGTAACTCTTATCGCATTAAGCCCATAAGATTTTAGGTTTCTAATAATCACACCTCTTTTTAGTAATTCATCAGCTATTACAGTTGAGTCAAATTTTGTGTTTTCAAATAGAAGTGTTATAAAATTTGTATAACTATCGATAAAATTAAACCCATTTGCTTTTGCAAACTCTTCATATCGTTTCATTTCGATAAAATTTTGTTCAATCGAATAATTTACAAACTCTTCATCACCAAGTGCCGTGATTGCTGATTTTAGTGAAAGTGTCGTTATATTAAATGGAGGTCTTACTTTATGAAGTGTTTTTATAATATTTTCGTCTGCCAAACCATACCCAACTCTCATACCACCTAATGCAAAAGCTTTTGAGAATGTACCCAAATATATAGCATTTGGAAAAGTATCAATCAACTCTTTTGGGTCAATTTTTTTAGCACTATCTTTAAATGAAGCATACTCTTGATAAGCACCATCTACAACAACTAATGTATCACTATCGATTTTAGAGATAAATTCAAACACATCTTTTTTATCTAAACACTCACCAAGTGGATTGTTTGGCAAACATAAAAATATAATATCAGGTTTATGTTCATGATACATCTCCAAAAATTGCTCCAAATTGTGCATATCATCTTTTGTTTTTATCACTTCAGCCCCAAACACTTTCGCATATATCTCATACATAGCAAATGTCGTATTTGCAACTAAAACTTTTTTATCTTTAGCTTTTACATGAATACAAAATTCAATAACTTGGTCACTTCCAGCACCAATTACCACATTTTTTGATGTCAAATTATATTTTTTTGCCAACAACTCTTTTAATTCATAAAAGCTATCATCAGGGTACATATAAGCTTTATCAACATACCCTCTTAACACATCTTTGACTTTAGGACTAACCCCATAAGGATTTTCATTTGATGCAAGTTTTACGATTTTACTCTCATCAATCCCAAAATCCCTCACAACCAACTCTATTGGCTTTCCAGCCTCATAAGCTTTTACATTTTCTAATGTTTTTGAAAAATTCATGAACTTCCCTTTTAAAATTTTTTACACATTTTGCAAGTAGCTACCAAGCCACTTTATATCGTTTTTATGTTTTTCAAGCACCATTTTTACATTTTCATCATCTACATGACCTATAAAATCTATATAAAACCAGTAGTTGAATGTTTTAGAATCTTTTGCAGGACGAGACTCTATTTTTGTGAGATTTATTTTTAAATCTTGAAAATCTTTCAAAAATTCAACAAGCCCACCTGGTTTATCTGTGATTTTTGCCAAAATTGATGTTTTATCATTTCCACTTTTTTCTGTTTTAAAGTCACTTATTATTACAAATCTTGTTGTATTGTTTGTATTGTCTTCAATGTTATTAAACAAAACTGGCAAATTAAACAATTTTGCGGCGATTGATGAACAAATTGCCGCACTGTTTGGCTCAATTGAAGCCATTTTGGCCGCTTTTGCAGTGGATTCTATCGGTATTAACTCCACATTTTCTAAGTTATAATCACTTAAAAAGTTTCTGCATTGTCCAAATGCTATATCTTTTGAATAGATTTTTTTAATCTCGCTTAAATGTTGGCAAGTCGTTCCCAAGGAGTGATGGATTGGCATTTGAAGTTCTGCTACGATTTTCAAATCACTCTCACCTAAAAGGTCTAATGTCTCTCCAACAATTCCATCTGAACTGTTTTCAATAGGCAACACCCCAAATTTAGCTCTTTTTGACTCTAATGTTTTAAAAACTGCTGAAATAGACTTCATGGACAGGTATTCGCTATTTGCTCCAAATCTACTCTCTGCGGCTTGATGAGTAAAGCTTCCTTCTGGTCCTAGATATGCTACATTTTCGACTCTTTCCAAATTTCTTGAAACGGCAAAAATCTCTAAAAATATGGCATCAATCGCACTTTCAGACAATAACCCTTTATTTAATAGTTTAAGCCTATTTAAAATATCTCTTTCTCTTTCAGGTCTATAAATTGGCTGATTTGTTGTATGTTTTAGTTCGCCAACTCTTTTTACAACACCCATTCTTTTATTGAGTAGCTCTAAGATTGTGTTATCTATCAAATCTATTTCGTTTCTCAAATCAACTAATTGACTCACAACAAACTCCTTTATTTAAATCATTTATGCTATCAAATATCAAATCTGGATAGTTTGATTGAGATATTTTAGGGATTATCTCATCTTTTGTTTTATGTTTTCCGCTAAGTACAAAAATAGTCTTCATGAAAAGCTCTTTTGCACCTATCAAGTCACCTATCAAATCATCGCTAATGATAGTCACTTTACTAAAATCATCACAATTTAATTTTTCAAGTGCTGTTTTGTAAAACAATTTGCTAGATTTTCCAACAACCTCAAAATCACTTCCTGTTGCTGATTTTAGCATATTCAAAATAGCTCCAACTCCTGGGTATCGTTTATTGTCTTTGTTATAAAGCGATGTTGCATGAATGCCTAAAATCTTTGCACCTTTTAAGATATACTCAATCATGTCTGCATAATCTTCATTCGTATAATCTTTTTTAAGCCCAACTAATAAAATTTTTGGATTTTGAGTATCGATTTTAAGCCCTAAATCAAGAACAATTTGTTTAAATTCACTATTTCCAAAAACTGCCACACTCTCATCTTTTACAACACTTTTTAAAACCATCAATGGGTCTAAATATCTACTCTCTGAAATATCAAATCCAATAGAGTTTAGATATTCTAAAAATTTATGACTTTCATGTTTTGTATTATTTGTAATAATCACATACGGAATATTTTTTTTATTAAGAGTGTTTATAAATTCTATAGCCCCAGCTATCGGCAACATTTTTTCATCATCTATCAATGTGCCTTGTACATCTATAAAATACATCTTTTATCCTAAACACTCTAATTCATTTTTAATCATATCTTCAAAACTATCTCTTTTTCTAATCAGAAAATCTTCCCCATTCAGCACCCCAACTTCAGCCACTTTGCCTCTTGTGTTGTAGTTACTAGCCATCGAAGAGCCATAAGCTCCAGCACTATGAACAACAATCAAATCATCATGAGTTGTTTTTGGAAAATCTATATTTTTTGCAAAAAAGTCACCACTTTCGCAAACAGGTCCTACAATATCAGCTTTTGAGTGGTTTAGTTCATCACTAAGTAATTTTATATCATGATGAGCTTTATAAAGTGATGGTCTAATAAGGTCATTCATGGCTCCATCAACAATAACAAATCTTTTATCACCGTTTGTTTTTTCATATAACACTTTTGTCAAGAAAAATCCGCTATTTCCAACGATAAATCTCCCAGGTTCGCAAACAACCGTTACATCAAGCCCTTTTAGTGTTGAAAATATCCCATCAACATACGATTTTACATCTATTGTATTCTCATGTGAATATCTAATACCAATCCCACCACCAATGTCAAAAAACTTTATATCGATTTTTAAAGCTTTCAAACTTCTAACCAAATCACTTACAATTTGGCTTGACTCAATTATAGGTTCAAGCTCTGTTAATTGGCTTCCGATATGAAAATGTACACCAATTGGGTCTAAATTTTCACTATTTTTAGCTCTTATATACATTCTTTTAGCGACTTCTATATCAACTCCAAATTTATTATGGCTAAGTCCAGTTGAGATATATGGGTGAGTTTTTGGGTCGATATTTGGATTTACTCGAATAGAAATTCTAGCTTTTGTTTGCATCTGTTTTGCGATAGCTTCAACTCTATCAAGTTCGCCTTCACTCTCTAAATTTATCATTAAAATATCTTCTTTTAAAGCTTCGCTTATCTCATCATCTCTTTTACCAACACCGCTAAAAATTATCTTATATTTTGGAATACCACAAAGCAAAGCTCTTTTAACCTCACCAATACTAACACAATCAGCTCCAGCTTCAAGAGTGCTTAAATGTTTTATAATACTTAAATTTGAATTTGCCTTAACAGCATAACAAACAAGCGATTTTTTACCTTTAAAAGCCTCTTTTAGTTCCAAAAATCTATCTTGAATATGATTAAAATCATACAGATAAAGTGGAGTTCCATATTTTTTAGCTAACTCTTTAAAATTTATCAATTTTGTATCCTTTAAATTCTATAAATTTATTAAAAAAATCCTATATTTTATCCAAACAAGGCAAAAAACGAGATAAATTTTATTTAAAGCTAAAGTAATTTTTTATTATTATAAAACAATTTTAAATGTATAATTTTATAAAAAAACTGAAGGCTTAATATCATGAATAGGCATTTAATAGATACTACCGATTTAAGTTTGGAAGATATTGAAGATATTTTAAATGATGCTTTGGAATTTTTAGATGAAAAACCAAGAGATATTTTAAATGGTAAAATAATAATTAATATATTTTTTGAAAATTCTACAAGGACTAGAAGTAGTTTTGATGTGGCTGCTAAAAGATTGGGGGCTGAAGTTGTGACACTTGATGTTGCTACAAGTTCGACTTCAAAAGGTGAAACACTATTTGATACTGCTGCAAATTTGGACATGATGAACCCTAGTGCGATAGTTGTAAGACACAAAAACGGTGGTGTTCCTAAGATTTTATCAAATTATGTAAATTGTTCTATCATAAATGGCGGAGATGGTTCTCATGCACACCCAACACAAGCACTGCTTGATTTATTTACAATCAAACAGAGTTTCAATGATTTAAAAAACAAAACGATAGCAATAGTTGGAGATATTAAAAATTCGAGAGTTGCAAATAGTAATATAAAGCTTCTTAGCAGATTTGGTTTAAATATTATTTTAGTTGCACCACCTCAATTGCTTCCTAAAACAACACTTGATACAACACACAATCTAAAAGAGGCAATTTCTAAAGCTGATATTGTCATGAGTCTTAGAACTCAAACAGAGAGACATTCTAGTCAAATTTATGCAAGTTTGAAAGATTATGCGAGTGATTATTGCATTACAAAAGATATTATTAAAGATAGAAATTTAATCATTCTTCATCCAGGTCCTGTACATAGAAATGTGGATATTGATGATGAGGTTTTAAAAGATAGTAGATGTAAGGTGCTTGACCAAGTTAAAAATGGTGTTTTAATACGAATGGCTGTATTGAAAAAATTATTATGCTAAAAGAGTATTTAAACTATTTTGGAGCTACAAAAACTCCAATCTTTTTTTTGATAGATTTTGAGATTAATAACTATCATGTACAACCGCTTTATACATTAGATAGTGATATATATTTTGAAATTGACGGATTTTTAAATAAACGATTTTCAAAAATCGACTTAAATTTTAATTTAAAATCACACTCTATTTCGTTTGAAGAGTATAAAAAGAGGTTTGATACTGTTCAAAAACAGATAAAAGATGGAAACACTTATCTGCTTAATCTTACATGTAAATCAAAAATAAATAGCTCATTTCGACTTATTGATATTTATAAATCTTCAAATGCAAAATTTAAACTGTTTTATAAGGATAGATTTATCTGCTTTTCTCCAGAGAGGTTTATTAGTATAAAAGATGATAAAATTTTTGCATATCCCATGAAAGGGACGATTGATGCAAATATTCAAAATGCTAGAGAGATTATTTTAAATGATGAAAAAGAGAGAGCTGAACATATC
>JACAEZ010000029.1 GCA_013388565.1 Campylobacterales bacterium
ATCTTAAAAAATTTTTATAAAGTGTTGGATTTTCTAATGCTAATGTTGTGCTTATTTCGTTATGATTTTTTAAAATATCTTCAAAGCTAAATGGTGGTAAATCTATATTTTGAGAGAGTTTTAAAAATTCTCTAAAACTAAGAGTAGTAACATAACTAATCACACATCTTCTACTTAAATCAAACTTTTCATGTAAAATATTTAACATCGAACTACCACTAAATCGAATAATCAACTCTGGAAAACTATCATAAATACTCTTTATCTCATTTGCCCAATTTTTATATTTGTGTATTTCATCAATAACTATGACTTTACCACCAAGTTTTACAAACTCATCAGCTATATCATAAATCGAACTATTTATAATATAAACATCATCAGCACTAAAATATAGATACTCATATGCTTTATAGTTAAGTTTTAGATATTGCAATAAAAGTGTTGTTTTTCCGACACCTCTTTGCCCGATAATTGCAACTAATCTATTTTTTGAAGTAAGTTTTGATAGATACTCTTCTCTTTTAAAATCTAAAGCAACACTATTTACAACTCTTACTTGTTTGTTTTGTATATATTTTAACATAAAATACCTTTTATGATTTTTGATATATTAACACATTTTCTTAAAAAGCATTTTAAAACTTACTTGTTGTTACAATATCAATTTCACCATCTTCATTTTCTTGTAACATGATAGTTTTATCAAGTGGTTTAGGGTTATAGGTTAGTTCTATTTCAGGTTTTAGAAGTAAGAATTTTACTGTATTATAGCCACTCCAACCGCTTTTGCAGACAATTTTAACTTTATCAATCATATTGGATTGTTGTTCTTCTTGTATGACTGATTGTGCTTCTTCTTTTATTTTCAGTTGGTTTAATTTTTTTTCAATTTCATCTAACTCTTTTTGTAAAGATTTAAAACTTTGATATTTTTTAATTAAAATTGGAGGTACCTCTTCATTCGCTTTTTTTATATCTTTTATCTGCTTTACTAATTGCATATAAAGTTTTTGATATTTTTCAAATGTAGCTTTTTTTAATTTATACTCTTTTTGTAGAGTTGTAAATTCATCTTCAACAATTTCAATTTGATTATCTCTTAAATCTATAGTAATTATATTATCTTCACCTTTTTGGTGTTCTATAGTGATACTCTCATATACTGTTATTTCAGAGTTAGATTTTAATGTATCTATCCTAACAACATTTCCCCTAATCTCTCCACCAACAACATCTTTAATATAAATCCTTTGTGCTTCTACTATGCCACCTTCCAAAACTGTTATTTCTGCATCTTTTGCTTTTAGATAACCTTTGTGATTTTTGATAACTGCATTATCTGCAAATATTTTGCTACTTTGGTGTGTTTGACCACCAATTCTTACACTTTTAGCTTTTATTTCAACATTATCAGCAATATTTCCATCTATATTTACCTCAACTGCTTCAACTTTTACACCAGATTCTATAGCTTCAGACATAGCATCACTGTTTTTTACAGATATATGAACATCATGTTCATCTGTTGTTTTTATAGAGCCAGTTGTTTTTCTTGAAATGGTTTGAACCTCCAAATTATCTCCAATAGAGTAAATTTGATTTTTGAAATCTAAGTAGCCACTTTTTTGTGCTATATATTTCATGGAGTGTTCATCTTCTTTCATGATGATTGTATCATCTGTTTTTACTAATGGAGGTTCTACAGTTTCGACATCTAAAACAGCAATAATTTTACCTCTGCAATCTCTTCCATTTTTACCATTTTTAGGTTTTATGTACTCTATTAAAACTTCATGTTCTTTAACACCTATTAACATGTTGCTTGATTTTACATCATTGTTTGATTTAAAACAGTAATTAAGAGTTGGATGAATAGGAAATATAGGCTCTACACTTTCACATATAGCTATTTTAACATCATTTCTTAAACCATCATGAACAACAATTTCAGAACTCAACTCTTTAAACTTTGAAATTAAATCTTCACAATAGATATTTAATAACATATTTAATCTAAGCTTTTTTTTGTTTATCTCACAAAATAGTGCTTGTTGTAGTTTCTCTATATTTTTTTCATAAAAAATAGACTCTTTTGAAATAATTGCATATACTTTTGTAAAAGCTTTATTTGAAGCAATCTGATATTTTAACTCAAATGGCACACTATCTTTTTTAGAAAAAAACTTCAATCTATATGATTGTTTAATCTCTATAGTTTTATCTCTTAAGAACTCTTTATCACTTTTTATTTTTTTTAGTGTAGCACTATTGGCTTCTGAAAAGATATTTTGTGATTTCACAAATGTTTTAACATCTATAATTTCAAAATCAATTTCTGATATATCAATTTGTTTTACTTTTGAAATGTTCTCCATAGCCTCTTTTAAATTTTCAACTTCAACTTCAAATGGTTCAAAAAGCTCTTTTTCCTCTACTTTCTCAATTTTTTCACTACTCTCTTCTTGATTTTCATGTTCTATACCAAATAGTGAACTAAAAAATCCCATTTTAAATCTTTTGCAACTTCTTCAATGCCTCTTTTAC
>JACAEZ010000156.1 GCA_013388565.1 Campylobacterales bacterium
GATTTTAACAAAGATTTTACAAATCAAACAAATGTATTCTCTTCATTTTTTAAATTAAAAACTTCTATTCCAAAATAATTTTTTTGGAATAATTATTGCTTTAAAAAATAAATTAACAAAGGATTGTTGTATGAATAAATTTTTAAGTATTTTGGTTTCTTCATTACTATTAACAGGATGTGGTGGTGCAGGTAGCTCTGTAAAAGAGTTGATAGATAATGCAAAAGATTATGTAACAGACCATAATAGCCCATGTGATTTTGGTTACTGCTCAACGGATAAAACCAGTTCATCTGGTTCTAATGATGGCAACTGTACAGTTGATAATAATGCTCCAAGTATTGCACTATTAAATGTAATAAATGACAAATTTGATGTTACTTTAAATGGAAGTTCTACATTAAATATAGCTAGTATAGATTATGAAAATCACTCTTTTAATGTAGCTACATCATTAAGTGCTACAGATATAGTAAAAGTTGTAAAAAAAACAAATGACCCAAAAAATTTAATATTTGAATTAACTGGATTAAAAGTTGGAAATACTACCATGACTATTATTGCAACAGATAGTTGTGCTAAACAGTCTATAAAAGAGATAAATGTAACAGTAAAAAGTAGCAGTTCTACAAGTAGTGGTTCTACAGTAGATAATTCAACAAATCATGCACCTTCAATAAATTTACTAAATATAAAAGACCAAAAATTAACATTGACTTCTGGAAATTTATTTCAACTAAAAGTTTCTTCTATAGATATAGATAGTGATACTGTTATTACACAAATAAGTGTTGATAATCCAAATATTTTATCTTTCATTAAAGTAAAAGAAGAAAATAGTATTTCAGATTTTAATATTACTGCTTTGAATAAAGGTTTAGCAGAATTATCTGTAATAGCAACAGATTCTAAAGGAAAACAATCTATAGTTGATGTAAATATAACAGTAGTAGATAAAGATAGCGGTAGTAGTGCAAATACATATAATACAAAAATAAATGCAGGAACAGAATCAAAAGGTATAGCATTAGCTGGAACAGACTCAACACTTTCTATAGAATTTGATGAAATAGAAAATTACACTGGATTAGGTCATGTTATGTATGTTCAAATAGGTGAAAATATTGTAGCTGGTATAACATTTGCTGGAAGTTATAGCAATAAACCTGTAAGAATAAATTATCAAGGTAAATCTTACAATACAACATTTGGCGAAACAACAGTTACATTTAATTAATTGTCATGAAAAAATTACTATATTTAATAATTTTTACATTAACTCTTTTTTCAAAAGAGTTAATTATCCATGAGGGGTGGAACTTATACGGTTTTGGAGAAGAGATAAAAGATATAAAAAACTCTTTTACAAATAGTGAAAACAAAAATCCAAAATCTATTTGGATTTTTCAAAATGGTAAATGGCAAAGCTTCTATTTTTATGATGGCAAACAAGAGTTTAGTAAAATTCCAAAAAACAGTGGAGTTTGGATATTCAATCATGAAAAGTATATATTAGATATAAACTTAGATACAAAAACTCAAGAAAATATTACAATTCAAAAAGGGTGGGGATTATTTGGAAGTAATCATGGTATAAAAAATATATCAGATTTAAGCTCAAAAGTAAAATCTATCTATGTATATAGAAGTAAATGTGGCTGGGTAAATAATAGTAATTTATCAACTATATATCCAAATGAGGGTTTTTGGATATACTCAAATACAAATTTTGATTATAAAATAGATATAAATAGTTATGATTTAGCTATAAATGAGTTTCAAAATGGTATATCTGGATTGGATATAGCTCATGACTGTAATGGTAAAATAGGTGGCATATATTTAAATAAAAAAACATTAAATTCAAAATCACCAATGACTATGTATATTATAAAACAAAATGAACCAGTATTAGCAATTAATTATTATAGTGAATATTTAGGAAGTGAATTTATATTGTTATATAGTGGTGTTGAATATAAATTAAAGTTTAGTGAAGGTGAATTTAATATAGATACAAAAAAAGAATTAAAAAATGAATAAACTGTTGATTTTAATTTTTATTATATTTTCTATTTTTTTAAAAGCAGACACTTTGGTAAAAGGTGCAAATATAGTAAGAGCTAGTCAAGATGTAACTTTATCAAAAGATTATCTAAAAGATAGTATAGAAATTATATATGGACTTGAATTAGGTACTTGGGTATCTTTTAATCCAAAATATTCCATGAGCTTAAACAGTCTTAAAAAACTTACAAAAAATAAAAACTACATAATTATTGCAAAAGATAGTTTTAGTTATAAAGAGGCTTCTCTAACTTCAAAAATAGTTAAATCATGTGTACCTCTCGATAAAGGTTTAAACATAACAGAACTATTTGACTACGATTTACAAACAACACTATCATCTATTGATGGTTCTATATTATTAAATATGTTTGGTGTTAAAAATGGTACATATGTTTCATATAGTCCAGACCCAAAGAAAAAAGATTTTAATTCTCTTAAGCAATTAGTTAGAGGACAATTTTATATAGTAGATGTAAATAATTCAAATAAAAAGACATGTACTATTGATGATGAAGAGATAATAGCTGCAATTAGTGAATTTGCATTTGAAAAAATTACAGTAAATCCAAATTCTATAGCAATATCAAATACAGTATCTATTTATGGAATATATGATAGAACAGATGCAAAACTTCAAAATGATTATGGTGCAGAGGAGTTTTCTATAGTTCAAAATGGTTTTGATACACAAAGTAATGTAGCTGGTATTAGAAATGATGATAAACTGAATATAAAAGTAAAAGTTGGCAATGAACCATCTATCACAAAATTAACTGTTGAAGAGCAACAAGCAACTTTTATAGTTGAAATAGACCCAAATAAAGATTTAACACCAAATAGTTTTAATTTTTTACCAAAAAATGGTGTTGATATAAATTCAACTGTAGAATCTGAACCTGTTTTAATTCAAGGCATAGATAGTTATGCAACAGTATATGCAGCATCACTAAATGCAAATCTTATAATTAATGGGAAAGATATAAATTCAAATTATTCACTTATAAAAAATGGAGACACAATAAGACTCAAAGTAATTGCACCTTCAACATATGGAACAAAAAAAACAGCTACTTTATATGTAGGTGGTGTAAGTAATATATTTGTAGTTTCAACATCGTCTGTAAATCCACTATTTGACAATCAACCTAACGATTTTGACTTTACACCAATTGAAGATGTTGATATAGATACAAATGTAAGTTCAGAAACTATTACTATTTTAGGTATAAATATGCCTACAGATGTATATTTAGATGAACAAGCGACTTTAATTATAAATGGAAAAGTTGTTCCAAATTCTACAACAGTTAATGAGTTTGATACAATTCAAATAATAGCACAATCGAGTAGTAAATATTTAGATGAAAAAATTTATAAAATCCAAGTTGGTACTTTAAATAAAGAGTTTATGATAAAAACTCAAAAAACACCAATCAATATCTATTTAGAAAATCAAAGATATAGAAAAGATAAAGATGTAAGTATTTATATTGGTTCATCTCCTTTGGCAGCCCTTTATGAGATAACAAAAGGAAGATTACCTCAAGGATTACATTTTGATTTTAATGAAGGAAGAATTTATGGGAAAACAGGTAAGGAAAATGAAGAGCAAAATATAACATTTAAATTAACATCATCAAATGGACAAAGTGCAGTAAAAACAATTAGTATCAAAGTAGGTGATTACAATTCAACAATACAAGCTACCAATCAAATTAAAAGCTATGTAGATTTTGATGATGTATGGTATAGAGAAAATAAAAAAATTGGAACTACAGTAACATTTGTTAGATACGAACTTGGCTTTGTAAAAGATAGTTTGAAAAATATATGGCAAGACAATCTATTATCTAACTTAATGACTCATGATGAAGCAGTGCAATATTGTGAAAATTTAGAATTTGGTGGATATGATAAGTGGAAACTTCCAACAATAGAAGAGCTGAATATAATAAATAATAAACAAAATAAATTTATACATATAGGCGAAGGCTTTTACTGGACATCAACACCTGTATCAAATAAATCTAATAACTATTGGTATGTAGATTTTAAAAATGGTGGTAAAAACTATTATACAATAAATCAAGATTTAGGATATGTAAGATGTATTACAAAATAGTTTTAACTACTCTTTTACTAATTTCATTATATGCAGATGATAGATTTGGTCGTATTGATATATCTGGAAACACTGTTCCAGATATAAATTCATCTAAATGGATAATTATAGACGATAAAAAAACTAATCTTATGTGGGAGGTGAAAACAAAAAATAATTTAAACGAAGAGTATTCTTGGTTTAAAGATGGAAACTATAGTGCAATAGAGTATTGTGAAAGTTTAACTTTGGGTGGTTATGATGATTGGCGATTGCCAAATATCAATGAACTAAAATCATTAATTATATATGAAAAATATCCTGTAATGGATATAAATTTCTTTGAAAATGATATAATTAAAAGATTTTATTGGTCATCAACAACATATGATGATAACAGTTCCATGGCTTGGTATATAGAATCAGATACGGGAATAAGTTTTTATAACACTAAAACACTTAAACAAAGTGTTAGATGTGTTAGAGGTGGGTATTAATCTATGTGAAACAATATATATTATGTAATAGTTTAAATATAAACTTTTATAAAATGTTGTCGATTCATGAATGTAAATCATAAAGAAAGGATTAGAAATGAGAAGTTTTAAAGGTTTATCTTTATCAATTGTAGCTGCTTCAATGTTAGTTACAAATGCTATGAGTGCTGATACTATTACAGTTACTGCAAATCAATGGAAATTGGTTGGTTCTAGTGAAAAAGTAAATATAACGAGTTTGGTTGGTAGTGTGTCAAATCCAGATAGTGAAGTTGAATCTGCATGGTATTATGATACTACTAGTGCAAAATGGTTAGTAGCATCTAATAAATTTAATGTTACGCAAGTAGGTTATACAGAATTAACAGAAACTCCTTATTATGGTGGTTTTTGGGTAAGAGGTGCTAGTACGGCGACAGGTTCAAGTAAAACATTGACAGGTACTGCAATTCCTTCTGGTACAAGTTATTCAGTAAAAACTGGGTGGAATTTAAAAGGAACTAGTGAGTTGCTGAATTTAAATACATCAAGTACTTCTGTAAATACTGCTACAAAGGCGAAGTATCCTATTTTTAATGATACATCAAATGGTGTTATGGTTTATGCTTATCAAAATGGAAGTTGGGTTTTTTGGAGTCCAAATACTTTAACAACAACTGCTACTTTAGAAACAATAAATGCAAGTGAAGGGTATTGGGTAAAAGTAGCATCTAATAGAGATTATACTGTAACTGATAGCACATCAACAGGTGATAGTTTTAATAATAATATTGCAGATACAATAGCAACACCAGATGAATTAAGTACAACAACAGTGTATGATTCTGCAGATACTGTTTTAAACAATTTATCTAATGTATTGTTGTTTTCAACAGCAGATAGATTTCAATTAGTTACAAATTCTCCTAAAAAGACTGATTTAAATCAAACAAGAACTGAATTAAATATTACAGCGTCTTGGGTTAATGATTCTACGGATAGTCTAGCAACTGAATTAGTAGAGTTGAATACTTCAGTTAAAAGATTAGTAAATCTAATCGGTCAAGGTAGTAATGGACATATAGGTGCTACTACAATAGATAATATATATAAAATATTCAGTTATGTTCAGCCAATAACAGATAATCTAGCTGGTTCACAAGCTGGGTCTTATAGTTTGGAAATAGATAAATTAGATTATCCACCAGCAAGTGGCGGATATATGAGTGCTGTTGATGTAAATTATACAAGATATGAGAATAATGAAAGTAATCAAACAGCTATCCAAAATTTAATAGAAGCAGCTGAACTTTATAGAAATAAAGCTGTAGCAACAAAAGATAAATATGCATCTTATGATGATGATATAAATACAATTAAAACTTTAGCAACATCTGTTAGAACTTCATTAGAAGCTATTAAAAACAATAGAGATAAAAATGTTACATATGTTGTAACAGAGAATGATGTTAATAAAACTACTGAAGTTAATACTACAATTGGATTACAATTTGAAGATATAAACTTTACAGCTAGTAGTACTGCAGATGTAAATCATACAATTGTATTTAAGTTAGTTGATTTGACAAGAGGTACATCATATGAATATAATCATACAATTTTATCAACAAATAGTCATGCACAAGTAATGGCTGGATTAGAAGGTAATATTAGTAACACAATTGGAACTACACACTACTGGATTAAAAACAAAGCTGCACATTCATCAACAAGTGTTGATGATTATATTTATGAAATAAATATAACAGGAAATTCAAATTTTTATGTATCTTTATCTTTAAATGTCGGTTCTGGTTATGCAGCTGGTAGAGAACCTGAAGCTAATGCATCAATATACCAATCATATGTACCTTCTAATAGTGGTAGAGCTCAAAATGGTAAAATAGTAGTTCAAGGTAATTTTAAAGGTGGTGATGAAATAAATATTACAAACAATATGGAATTACCAGTAGCTGAAGGTATTAAAACAAACTGGTGGGAAGGTGGAAATACATCAATTAGTTATAATGTTGTAAGTGAAATGACAGCTGCACAAGTAGCTGCTGCATTGTATCCATTGCTTGCAGCAAAAGATAAAAATAGTACATATACATATACATCAGGAAGTAGTGAAATAATCGTTACTGGAGAAGAAGAGTATGATACAGATGATGGTAACATAACTGGTATTGCTTATGATTTAAATATAACTGTTAATGGATTATCTACTATAAATACACTTCTTGTACAAGCATATGCTGTAGAAAGTAATGCAACACAAGTTGATAATAACTTTAGTGTAATATTAGATGTTGATGATGATGAGAGAAGTTCTCTAAAATGGTTAGCTACTATAGCATCAGATTTTTACTCTTTATCACAACAAGCAACATTAACACAATCAACTACTTATGGTACTGCATACTATGATAAAGCTACAAAATTATATTGGAATACAGATGACCAATCAAAAGTAAGTGAGTGTGTTTCATTGGGTGCATTAAGCAAAGCTTGGAGAGCACCAACATTAATGGAGCTTATTAGTTTATATGATATAACAACAAATAGTATGGATACTACAGTAATAGGAAGTACAGGTTTTGGCTTACAAAATTCTTTAACAACAGCTTATTTACTATCAACTGATGATTATAATAGTACTGCACAGTATATGTTAAGTATAACTGGATTAAAAGTAGATAATAATGAATCTACAGGAATAACCTCCACAAATAAAAAAGTTTACTGTGTATCAAATGATGGTGCATCAACAACATTTAATGATTTTTACTATAAAGCTGATAGCTCAACAGCTAGATTTACAAGTAGTACAGATTATATAACAGATGTTTCATTAGGTATAATGTGGGAGAAAAAACAGTTTGAATATCCATCTGTTACAGCAAGTAGCTGGGATAATGCAAATTATTATTGTAATGCTTTAGTTAAAGGTGGTTATAGTGATTGGCGACTTCCAACATTAACAGAATTGAGAAGTATTAATGTATATTACTTAAATGCTAATTATAAAGATTCATCTGAAACAATAACAGGTTTAAGTTCTTTATTTACATATGATTTTAATTCATCTGCTTCAAATCCTTATTATTGGTCTTCAGATACAGTAGTAAGTAGTGGTACTGAAAGCAATGAAAGCAATGGAACAACAACTAGTAGCTTCTATTCATTAAATCCAACAATGGATTTAAATGCTACAAATATAGCAGGTGTTTCTGCTTCTAGTACAGATGCTGATAAAAGAGTTATTTGTGTTAGAAATAATAACTAATATTTAGAAGAGAGTTTCAACTCTCTTCTAATATATAAAACTATATAAAACAAAAAGCTTTACATGAAATTATTGATATATTTATTGCTATTTATGTGTGTATTAAATGCTGATTTAATTCCTGTAGTTCCTACAACACCTCCGTTAAAATATGAAAATATAAAAGTCATAGGCTTATCAAATAATGATGTTATTACAACTTTTGAATCCCCTTCATCTAATATACCTTTAGTAAATAAAGTTTATATACAAAATATAAACTACTATTTTACACATTATAGTTTTTACATAAAAAGAGTAGTAAATAATAAAGAGTATATCTATACACAAACAACATATCAACAAATGGAACAGCCTATTCAAATAAATAATTTAATAACTGGTAAATATATTTTAACAGTTGCTGGAGTAAATCTAAGTGATGATTTAAAAACAGTTATCGCTCTTGGAAATAGCTTAAAAATTGAATTTTTTGTTTATAACACAGGAAAACAAGTTTATATTAATCAAATCAATGAGATAAATAAGCCTAAAAATTTTGATTGGTTTAATCTAAATATAGATGTATTAACATCAGATAATGAAGTAAATGTTACAGAACTATTGGTAAATATAGATACTAAAGATATTATTTATCAAAAAGTTTCAAATGATAAAAAATATATAACAATTACACCTTATTATAACAGTGTCGGTTCAGTTACATTTAGCATAATTGCTATTGCTAATGGTAAAGTATCATCACCAATGGAGTTTAAATTAAATGTTCAAGAGGATATTTCACTACAATTAAAAAACGGTTGGAATTTAGTCTCTATTCCTTATAATACACCAGTTATAGATATTAACAATTCATCATTAAAAGCATTTGATATTTGGAGCTATGATAATGGTTCATGGAGTAAATATCAATATGGCTCAACTAAAAACAATTTAACCTCTTTAATACCAACAAAAGGGTATTGGATAAAAAGCAATGGTGATTATGATATTTATTTACCAAACGGTGAGGAGTATAACCCTTTTGATACAGTTGTTATGCAATCTGGCTGGAATTTACTTGGAAGTGGCATAGAGATACAATTTGATGATATAAATAAAAATCTTTATCAATCAATTTGGGTTTATAGAGATAATGAATGGTATAGTAATGTTTTAGAAGAAAAAACTATAGGTAAAATAAAAAAAGGTGAAGGTTTTTGGCTTAAAAAATAGATTTAAAGGAGTTTTTGTGAAATATGGTGAAAAAGAGATTATGGATTTTTGTGTAGAAAAAGATTTGGAAATTTGGGAAAATTTGCATAGTAAAAATTATATTATTAAAGTAACTCTTCCAGAATTTAGTTGTCTATGTCCCAGAAGTGGTTATCCTGATTTTGCCACTATATATATTGAATATACTCCTGATAAGTATGTAGTAGAATTAAAGGCTATTAAAATATATATTAATAGCTTTAGAGATAAACATATCAGTCATGAAAATAGTGCAAATGAAATTTTTGATACTATTTACAATAAAATTAAACCAAAATGGATGAAATTAGTTGCTGATTTTAATCCTAGAGGTAATGTTCATACAATCATTGAAATTGATAGTTCTAAAATGTAAATCAATTGTAATATTGAAGTAACATACAATCTCTATAATTTGGCTGTTGATAATACTAAATTATAGGAGATTTCATGAAAAAAACAACATTATCACTTGTTGCTTCAGCAATAGTTGCATCTTCAGTAAGTGCTGCTACAATTACACTATATCAAGACCCAGCTACTGGTCAAGTTTTTACAACACCTGCTGAAGGTAGAGTAGAAATGGGTGATTTTATAGATGCAAAAAAAGCTCATGTTGAGTCTTTAAAAATGAAAGATGAGATTACAAGCTCTCTAAAATCTGTAAAAGTAAAATCAAAAGCAAAATCAATCGATTTTAGTGGTACTCACTATTTAGGTTATACAATGGCTAGACCTGATATTACATCTGGTACAGTTGATGATTCTAGTGGTTTTGAAATGAGAAGAAACTATGTTCAAGTTAAAGGTTACTTAAACGATAAAGATTATTTAAGAGTTACACTTGATTCTACAAAAGAGTTAGCTAGTGACCCTGGAAGTGATGGTAAAACAAAAGGTTATGCGGAGGTATTTGTAAAATATGCTTACCTTTGGTTAGATAATGTATTGCCATACACTGGAGTTGAAGCTGGTATTGCTCATAGACCTTGGATTGATTATGAAGAACACAATGCTTGGCTTTATAGATCTATAAACAAAGTTGCACTAGAGCATAAAAATACAGCAACAGAGCATGGACCAGATTTAGTAAATTCTGCTGACTTTGGTGTAAATTTTAAAACAAAAACACAATACTTTAGCTCTGAAATAGGTCTATTTAATGGTGAAGGCTATCATGCAGACAAAAAAGCAGCTAACCAAAAAAATAGTGGTGAAATGTCTGTAGAATATAGATTAACAGGACATATTTTAGGTAGTGGTAAAAATGTTGGCAAATATAAAAGAACGGAAGATACATATGCACATATCTCAACTTATGGTTTAATGAGTGATAATCATAAAGATGACAATATCTCTGTAGGAGATTCGGCAGAATACGATAGAAAATTTTATGGTATTCATGCAGTTTATAATAATCCAATGTTTTTGTTAGCTGGTCAAATATTTACTGCTGAAGATGAAACTAAAAAAGGAACAAAAACAGAGATTGATGGTTGGTCAATCAATAGTGAATTTAGACCAATTAAAGACTGGACAGTTATCGCTAGATATGATGTTCATGAAAAAGAGAAAAATAATATATTAATAGAAGATGCTACACAACTTATGTATGGTGTTGCATATAAATATAGTGATAATGTAACATTTATATTATCTAATAAAAATGTAGAAGATGATATTGTTAAAAATGCAGAAAAAACTGTTACTATGCTAACAACAGAGATTAAATGGTAAATATTTAATCATGATAAGCCAATCTTTTTGGCTTATCATAAATTTACTACTTTAAAAAATCAAATTTACTACTTTAAGTCCTATTATAGCTGCAACAATTGAACCAATTAAATTTAAGACTATATTCAAAATCCCGTTTAAAATATTTATTTCTAATAAAAAATATGTCTCTATAGAAAATGTAGAAAATGTAGTTAAAGCCCCTAAAAAACCTGTTGTTAAAAATGACTTTACATGAGTATCTATTTGAATATTATTAAAAAGAGATAATAAAAAACCTATAAAAAAGCTTCCAACAACATTTACAAACAGTGTAGAATATGGAAAAGCTGTACCAAACTCTTTAGCAAATAGAGCATTTATATAAGCTCTGCTAATAGCCCCTAAAAAACCTCCACTACCTATTGCTATTAAAGTTTGCCAACTCATTTTTGTATAAACCTCCCATTTTAATTTCCAACTCTTTGTACCAATTTTCATCTTTTTGTGATGGTCTAAAACTATCACAAAAAACAACTTTTAAATCACCACTTTTAACCAAGAAATTTTTTGAATCTAAAACATTTCTTGTATTGATAATTACAACGGGTTGAATTAATAAATCATATTTTTGTGCTATTGTTTTAGCACCAGCTTTGAAATGAAGTAATTCATCTCCATATGACCTAGTGCCTTCTGGAAATATACAAATTACTCTATTATCATCTAATCTATCTTTTACATCTTTTAAAAGTTTTATCAGCCCTTTTTTATCTTCTCTATTAACAGAAATCATTTTGGGAGCTTTTAAAATATGCCCAATGATTGGTACTTTACCTATCTCCTCTTTTGCTATCCAGCAAAGATTATTATCATGAATTGCTTCTAATAAGACAATATCTAATAAACTTTGATGATTGAATATTAAAAGTTGTGCACTGTTATCAATAGTTCCATCTATTATTACATTTGAATTTAATAATTTTAGCTGTAATTTAGCCCAAATTTTTCTAAATAATCTATGATTTTTATTATTAATATACATTAAAATAATAATTATTGGAACAGTAACTAAAAAGTTTATTGCATACAAAAGTGCAAAAAATCTATAAATTACAATCTTCATGTACCCATCCTATGCTATTATCTGGCAATAATATTTTTAAATATTCGTTTTGATAATCTAACAGTTCAACATTCATTTCTTGATTTAAAACTCTAAAAACAGTAGAATTTTTTGTGGGAAGTAGTGATATTTTACAATCTTTAGATATTTTTACTATTTTATTTGGTATTAAATCATAAATTAATATTGCACAAAGCAGAATAATTACAAATAAATTAAACTTACCTTTTTTAATTGCAAATAAAATTATAAAAATAGCTAAAACAACACTTAGTGCAACTATTTTATAAAGTTTTAAGTTTGTATCTTGTGGGTCTAAATCACTTTGGTTTACAGTCTTATCATCTTCGATAATTATAGGTAAATTTATCTGTGCGAATTTATTTGTTTTAGTATTGAAATATTCAAAATTTAATGTATCTATTTTTTGAGAAATTAGTGCATAATAAAATATTTTTGTAATAGGTAATTTTTGTTCTATAGAATCTATACCTTGCTTTTCAAATCTAAGCCAAAAATTCTCTAAATTCGACTCATTTGCATCAATTTCTAAAACTAATATATTGCTTTTATCATCATATTTTGTAGTTTTATAATTTTTTATTTCCAAATTTGTAGCTATTACATTTGAAAAATCTTTTCTTTTATTTAAAGTAAGTGCATTTAAAGAGACTCCATCTATAATTTCTTCCTCTTTATCACCATTTTTCAATGTAAAAAAGAATTTAAATTGTGGTGTTTGTCCACTTTTATCTTTAATTTTAAAATAGTATCTGTTTGAATATGTATATTTATCAATTTGTTTCCAATTTGCTTTTGAATTTATAACTTCAATATTATGTCCGGCTAAAAAAATAGAGTAAAATTTTTCAATATTTTCATTAGCTACAATAATTTTAAAATCTATTGGAAAAACTTGATTAACATACAACTGTTTATTAGGAAGTTCTGATGAAAGATATATACTTTTTGGTTTTACAAACTCTTCAGATAAAAGTACAATTGGAATTATTAGAATGAAAAAAAATTTATTTAAAGAAAACATTTTTAAAATTTTATCAATATTTGTGTAATTGTGTGTGGATTTTACTACACACAATACAAAAAAAGTTTTTTTTAAAAGCATTAAAGTAACTCATAAAACTAATTTAAAAAGCCCTTTAACATATTAATACCATCAATTGAACCTATTTCGTTATCAATTGCTCTTTCAGGATGAGGCATAAGTCCAAAAACATTTTTAGTTTTATTACAAACTCCAGCTATGCTATCAGTTGCTCCATTTGGATTTAGTTCACATCCATTATCATCACAATATTTTAAAATCACCTGTTCATTGTCATAAAGTTCTTTTAAACCATCTTCATTGATATAAAAGTTACCTTCTGCATGAGCTATAGGAATATTTAATATCTCATTGTTTGAGAGTAATCTTAAAAACTTATTATTATTTGAGACAACTTTTAATTTGTGAAATTTAGATATAAAATGCAAATTGTCATTTCTTTTCATAGCACCTGGAAGCAAATGAGATTCAACTAAAATTTGAAAGCCATTACAAATACCTAAAACATTTCCACCACTATTTGCAAATTTTACAACCTCTTTCATGATAGGTGAAAATCTAGCAATTGCACCACTTCTTAAATAATCTCCATAGCTAAATCCACCAGGAACTACTACTAAATCTGTATTTTCTGGAAGTTTGTCATTTTTATGCCATATAAGTTCACATTTTTGACCAAGCTTTTCAAAAGCATACTTCGTATCATATTCACAGTTAGTCCCAGCAAATTGTAATATAGCAATCATCTTACTATCTCAATAGTATAATCTTCAATAACAGTATTAGCTAAAAGAGATTCACACATTAAAGTAACATTTTTTAAAATATTTTCATCTGTATCATCTTGCATATCTAAAACAATTTGTTTACCAACTCTCACACTTTTTATACTATCAAATCCCATTGTATGAAGTGCATGATTTACAGCTTTACCTTGTGGGTCAAGCACACCAAATTTTAGTGATATATTTACAACTACTTTTATCATCTATTTTCTCCCAATATTCTTCTTAAAACCTCTTCATAAGCCACTTTTACATTTCCAATATCTTGTCTAAATCTATCTTTATCTAATTTTTCTTTAGTTTTTACATCCCAAAATCTACAACTATCAGGACTTATTTCATCTGCTAAAATTATATTCCCATCTTTATCTTTTCCAAATTCTAATTTAAAATCAACTAATGTTAAACCTTTTTCATAGAAAAATGGTTTTAATATATCATTTACTTTTCTACCCATTGCTCTTAAAACATCTAGCTCTTTTACATCATTTACAAGATTAAGTATTAAACAATGCTCATCATTTATAATAGGATCACCCAAAGAGTCGTCTTTATAGTAAAATTCAACCAATGTAAATGGAAGTTCTTTTCCATCATCAATAGCTAATCTTTTTGTAAGCGAACCAGTTGCAATATTTCTTACAACAACCTCTATTTTTATAATATCAACTTTTTTAATAGCTAGTTCAGTGTCACTCAACTTTTCTACTAAATGTGTTTGAATACCATTTAACTCAAGTAGTTTAAACAACTCTGTAGTTATTTTACAATTTAATGCACCTTTGCCATCTTCTTGACTCTTTTTTAAAGCATTAAAAGCAGTTAAATCGTCTTTAAACTCTGCAATATAGACATATTCATCATTTGTTGAGTATATCTTTTTACCTTTACCCTCATATAACAACTCTTTTTTTTCCATTCTTTTCTCCATTAGTTTTGTAATAAAATTATAGATTTAAGTATATCTATAGCACTTTTTAACTGTATATCTGTATATATATCTTTTTGTGTTATTGTTTTACTATTATCTGCTGTTATATTATCACTTGCTTTTTTACTTTTATTATTATCGACATCATCAATTTTTTCAAGTTCAGCCTCTAAATGTTTTTTTAGTTCAGCTTCTTTAATGCTAAATTTATCATCACTTTTTGGAACTTCACCTGGTTCTACAATAATATCAGGAGTTACACCTTCAGCTTGAATAGTCCTTCCACTTGGTAGATAATATCTAGCAATTGTAAGTCTTAAAGCTTCATCATCGCCTACAGGCATTATTACTTGCACACTACCTTTTCCAAATGTTTTTTCACCCACTACAACAGCTCTTTTATGGTCTTGCAAAGCTCCACTTACTATTTCACTAGCACTAGCACTTCCATCATTTACAAGTACAACAATAGATAAATCTTCATAAGTATCAAATGGAGTAGCCTTGTACTCTCTATTTTCCTCTTTATTTCTACCTTTTTGAGATACTATTACACCATCACTTATAAATAAATCACAAAGTCCTATAGCTTGGTCAAGTAAACCACCAGGATTATTTCTAAGGTCTAATATTATACCTTTTACTCTATTTTTACTTTTATCTATCGATTCTTTAACTTTTTCTACAACATTTTTATCAAAAGATGTAACTCTTACATACAACATATCATCATGTTTTTCTATATCTTTTGTATATACGGAATTTACTTTTATAATATCTCTAACAATAGAAAAATCAAGAGGCTTTCTCTCATTCTTTCTAACAACTGTAAGATTTATTTTTGTTTTTGGCTTACCTCTCATGATATTGACTGCTTCATCAATTGTCATGTTAAGAGTTGATTGTTCATTTATTTTTAAAATAATATCACCTGATTTAAGTCCAGCTTTATCTGCTGGAGTCCCTTCAATCGGTGCAATAACAGTCAAAGCTCCATCTTTTATACCTACAGTTATTCCAAGTCCACCAAACTCACCTTCTGTTTGAATTTTAAGCTCTTTATACTTTTTTTGTGTCAAAAATGAAGAGTGTGCATCAAGGTTTGTTAGCATTCCTTCAATAGCTTTATCAACTATTGCATCAAGTGTAAGCTCATCAACATAATATTTTTCTATACTATTTACTACTTTTGTAAATTTTGTTAAAGATTCAAGTCTTGATATATTTAAATCAGACGAACTTTTAGCAAAAAGTTGATTTTGAGAAAGCAAAGCAATGCTGAAAAATGTTACAGCAAATCCTAAGAAAATATATCTTTTTTTTCTCATGTGATTAATTACTCCAAAGTCTAAAATTTGGTGTTGATTTTACTAAATCTCGGCTGAAAATAGCATAAACTTTACTTTAAGTAAACATTAGTTAAAAAATATGACTAAATAAATTTGACACAGCTTGACTAAAAGTGATATAATTTTGTCAATAAAATAAAAGGAGTGTCAAAATGAACCCATTAGAAAAAATGACAAATCAAATGCGAGAGTCGATAGAGTCTGCAATATCACTTGCACTACATAATAAAAATCAAGAAATAGAGGTTATGCACCTGCTTTGGGGGCTTTTAACAAATTCAAACTCAATTTTAAATCAAGCACTAAACAAAATGAATATCGATAAAACAGCAATTGAGCTTGATATAAAAAGTGAATGTGATAAATTTCCTAAAGTATCATCAGTAAATAAAGAGAATATCAGACTTTCAAAAAACTTAATCCAATCAATCGAAAATGCTCAAGGGTTGATGACAAAAAATGGTGATAGTTATCTTTCAGTTGATACATATCTACTAACTATCATGAATGAGTCAAAAGTTAGAGAAATTTTTTCAAAATATTTAGACTTAATTGAGCTTAAAAAGACACTTGAAGCTATCAGAGGTAATGCAAAAATAGACTCACAAAATAGCGATGATGTCATGGAGTCATTATCAAAATATGGGATAGATTTAACTCAAAAAGCTTTAAATAACGAACTTGACCCAGTTATCGGTAGAGATGATGAGATACAGAGAGTTATGCAAATACTTATTAGAAAAACAAAAAATAACCCTATTTTATTGGGTGAACCTGGGGTTGGAAAAACAGCCATTGCTGAAGGATTAGCTCAACGAATAGTAAATAAAGAGGTACCTTTAAGCCTTCAAAATAAAAAAGTTGTGGCACTTGATATGAGTGCATTAATTGCTGGAGCAAAATATAGAGGTGAGTTTGAAGAGAGACTAAAAGCGGTTGTAAATGAGGTAAAAAAGAGTGCAAATATAATTTTATTTATTGATGAAATACATACAATCGTAGGAGCTGGGGCTAGTGAAGGAAGCATGGATGCTGCAAATATCTTAAAACCAGCATTAGCTAGAGGCGAACTTCACACAATAGGTGCTACAACACTAAAAGAGTATAGAAAATATTTTGAAAAAGATATGGCTCTTCAGCGAAGATTTCAACCAGTTTTTGTAAATGAACCAACAGTTCATGAAGCACTTGGAATTTTAAGAGGTATAAAAGATAGACTTGAACACCACCATAATGTAACCATTTTAGATAGTGCATTAGTGAGTGCGGCAAAACTAAGTGATAGATATATAAGCGATAGATTTTTACCAGATAAAGCGATAGATTTGATAGATGAAGCAGCAGCTGAACTTAAAATGCAAATAGAGAGTGAGCCTATTGAACTAAGCAAAATAAAAAGAGAGATAAATCAACTGCTTGTCGAAAAAGAGGCACTTTTGATGGAAAAAAGTGACAAAAATGAAAAAAGATTAAATGAGATTGAAAAAGAGTTGGCTGATAAAAAAGAGGTTCAAAGAAATCTTCAAACACAATTTGAAAATGAAAAAAGTGTATTCAACCAAATAGCTCAAATCAAAAGCGATATAGAAAATCTAAAAAGAGATGCTGAAATCGCAAAAAGAGATGCCCAATTTAATAAAGCAGCTGAAATTGAGTATGGCAAAATTCCAGAACTACATAAAAAAGAGCAAGAGTTACATGATAATTGGAAAAAGATGGAGCAAAGTGGCACACTGTTGAAAAATCATGTAAATGAAGAGTCGATTGCAAAAATAGTAAGTCGTTGGACTGGAATTCCTGTATCTAAAATGTTACAAAGTGAAAAAGATAAAATCCTTCATGTTGAAGATGAACTGAAAAAAAGTGTAGTAGGACAAGATAAAGCACTAAAAGCGATAGCTAGAGCTATAAAGCGAAATAAAGCAGGACTAAGTGAGTTAAATCGTCCAATAGGAAGTTTTTTATTTTTAGGACCAACTGGTGTTGGAAAAACACAAAGTGCGAAAACATTGGCAAAGTTTTTGTTTGATACAGAAGAGGCGATTGTTAGAATTGACATGAGTGAATACATGGAAAAGCATAGTGTCTCAAGACTTGTAGGTGCACCTCCAGGGTATGTAGGATATGAAGAGGGTGGTCAATTAACAGAAGCTGTTAGAAGAAAACCTTACAGTGTAGTGCTATTTGATGAGATAGAAAAGGCTCATCCTGATGTTTTTAATATGTTACTTCAAGTGCTAGATGATGGAAGATTAACGGACAATAAGGGTGTTGTGATTGATTTTAGAAATACAATAATCATTCTTACATCAAATATCGCAAGTGATAAGATTATGAATATTATTGATGAAAGTCAAAGAGAAAATGAGGTTTTAAGCGAACTAAAAAGATATTTTAAACCAGAGTTTTTAAACAGACTTGATGATATTATCATCTTCAATCCATTAGGTTTAGAGCAAATTGTCTCAATAGTTGATATTTTATTTGCTCAAATCAAGCAAAAACTAAAAGATAGAAATATCGAAATCTCACTTAGTGAAAGTGCAAAAAGATATATCGCTGAAGTTGGTTTTGACCCAGTTTATGGTGCTAGACCGCTTAAGAGAGCTATGTATGAAGAGATAGAGGATAGGTTGGCTGAACTGATTTTAGAAGAGAAGATAAAAGAGAACTCTAAAGTTTTATTTGATGTTTGTGATGGTAACTTTGAAGTAGAAATATCGTAACTTAGAGCCTGTTTGATAAAAAACTACACACATTTGCTTAAAGTAATCCTAGGCATAGATACTGTGAAATCTTAGTTGTTTCACAGTATCCATCTCATAGAAATATAATTGTTTAAAAATCTAATAAATGCACTAAATTCAAAAGATAAACAGGCACTGATACAAATCAAACAAGATATAGCAGAGTATATCTTGTGTTTTTATCTCTTTTATCAATATTTTTTTGGACTATTTTGATATTTTATGAAAATAGAAAAAATTAGACTATAAAATATTCATATGTGTTAGATTTCAAATAACTAATATTTATTTAACATTAATCGTTTCACAGTCTCTCCTCATTGGGAGTAGATATTTTTCTCTGTTTGGCTTTTTTTGATATAATCTTGCAAAAAAGAAAAATACTTGAAGTTAGGCTTTTGGGTATTGTCATATTTTTTGGAATAAATGAACACAATCCGCCACATTTTCATGCAAAATATAGCGACTATCAAGTAAGCATAGAAATAGAGAGTGGTATAGTTAAATGAATATTTCCAAAAATAGCGATGAAACTTCTTTTGGAGTGGTATAAGTTGCATAAAGAGGAGCTTTCAAGAAATTTGGAACTTCTTCAAAATGGTGAGCAAATAGCTAAAATAGCACCGTTGGAGTGAGCTATGTTTTTAGAAATATTAAAAGCTAAATACTTACATGATTTTGAAGTTGAAGTTAGTTTTAATAATGGTATTACAAAAGTCGTAGATTTTTAAAACTACCTAAAAAATAAAAATAGAAAAATATTGCAATCACTAAAAGATAGAGAATTTTTTAGTAAAGTTTTTGCATATCCTAAATTTGGAACTTTAAGCTGGGATAATGATAGAGGGGGGGCTTGACAATTATAGACTCAAATAGATAGTTTATAATAGTTGTATCAAGTTCGATATAAAGATTTATTTACAAATGTTTAGATAAACTTCTTCTCATGAATAATTTAGAAAAATTAAAACAATTAAAGAATTTATACCTTTTAAAGTCATTAGGCTTTCAATATGAAGATATGCCAAAAATAGCAAAAAAGAGAGAGTTTGCTCTTGAAAATGATTTAGATAAATTAAAACAAAGTGTCATGAAATGTTCTCTTTGCGAACTCTCTAAATATAGAAAAAATATTGTTTTTGGTGAAGGCAATAGAGATGCAAAAATCATGTTTATAGGTGAAGGTCCTGGTGCTGTTGAAGATGAAATTGGAAAACCATTTGTTGGTAGAGCAGGGCAGTTATTGACAGATATGATACATAATGTACTTGGTATAAAACGAGAAGAGGTTTATATAGCCAATATCGTAAAATGCAGACCGCCAAATAATCGAGTTCCAACAGAGAGTGAAGCAGAGTGTTGTATGCCATATTTGTTAAAACAAATGGAGATAGTAAATCCAACATTAGTGGTAGCACTTGGAGCTACTGCATATAGATACTTGACACATGACAAAACTCCGATTAGTCAAGTAAGAGGTGAGATATTGAAATTGAAAGATTATACTCTAATTCCTACATATCATCCTAGTTTTTTGCTTAGAAATCCGTCAGCTAAAAAAGAGGCTTATTTAGATTTATTAAAGATAAAGAGGTTTTTATGATTAAATATTTGATAGTTTTACTTTTTTTTGTTTATGCAAATGGTGAAAATAGATTTGCAGAAATTCCTGTACCTGAAATTGAAATCATGGATAGTGGTTATAAAAATGGTGCTGATGATATGGTATTTGCACCACCAAAATCAAAAAGTAGCTCTAGCACTAAACCAACATCTACTATACAACAACCATCTGCACCACTCTTGCCAAAAGAGCCAACGCAGTTACAAACTTTTAAACCAGACGAACAAGAGGTAATCTCTCCAATAGAGGTCGAAAATGAACCAATAAATGTTCCAAAAGAGACTCAAAAACCGCTTGAACAGAGTATCTCTTTACCAAAAAGTGATATAGAACAAAATTTAAAAGAGTTTAAACAAGAAGAGCCAAAAGAGCAGGTTGAAGATGTAAAACTATACTCAAAGATACCAAATTTAGTCAAACAAGACTCTATTAAAATAGCTCTTTTTGTTCCAAAAGATAAAATAGGTAAATATTCATCTACAAGTTCGACTATAATTATTTCATATCTACTTTCAAAAGGTATAAATTTTGAGTATGAGATGTTTGATGTAAAAAATGAGAGTGAATATAGTGTAAAAAGTGCTGTTGAAAGTGCCATATCAAAAGGGTTTAGAGTAGCTATATCATTAAGCACTCAAGATGGTATAAATGAGATGTTGAAATTTGCCAATAATTTTGAGTCCATTTATATACCAACTGTTAATGCACATGATGTAAGAAATGTTGAAATAGCAAATAGTGTGTTGTTTGGTGGAATTGATTATAAGTCACAAATTGCAAAATTGTTAAAATATGCAAACTATAAAGTATCTGCACTGTTTGATGATAGCAATGTAGGATTTAATTTAACTCATGAACTGAAAAAACAGTCTGAATTGAATAAAGAGGTAATAGTAAGCAAAAATACTACAAAATTTAATAGTATTATAAATTACTCATTTACAGATTCGTCTGTATTTTTAAATACACCAGTCGTTAAAACATCGCTTTTAATGTCTCAATTTACATATTTGAAAATAAAACCTTATGTTTTTTTATCAACACAAATCAACTATACCCCACACCTTTTGACACTTACTCAATATCAAGATAGAGATAATTTTTATGTTGCAAACTCTATAAAACATAGCAATTTAGCATTAAGCGATATGCAAAAAGTGCTTAATGTGGATATAAATTATGATTGGATAAATTTTTCTACAATAGTTGGAATAGACCTATTAAGTGCATCTATTTTGGATACAAATAGAGTTTTTGATATACATTTAAAAAATAAAAATATTAATTATCCAATAGAAATTTATAAAGCGAGTTATAGCAATTTTGTGAAAATGGAATAAGTCTTTATTAATTTTTAATCTATTTTGTGTGCTATAATAATTGAATTTGTATCACTACTGAAACGATGTAATGCTATAATCTTAAACTAAATTTTGCAAGGAATAGGCATGATTGATTTACAAGATAAGAGAGTTCAAATGCTTGAAAAAAGCTTACGAAAATTAGGCTTTGAAAAGAGTGCTTTGATAGAAGCACTTCATAATGCACAAGAGATTTTTGGATATTTGGATAACGATACACTAAAATATATCGCTACAAAACTGAAACTTCCAGCTAGTAAAGTACTTGGAGTTGCTACATTTTACCACTACTTTAGACTCAAACCAAAAGGTAAATATACCTGTGTAGTTTGCACTGGAACAGCTTGTTATATTAAAGGTGCAAATCAGTTGATAGAGGCACTTGAAAAAAAATACAACCTCAAAATGGGACAAACACTGAATGATAACTCTGTTACATTTTTAACTTCAAGATGTTTTGGGGCATGTGCTATGGCTCCTGCTGTTGTTTTAAATAGTCAAACGATTGGCTTTTTAAATGGACAAAAAATAGTTGATAGTGTAGAAGGGCTTAGAAATAAAGATGAGGAGTTGTCATGATAACAACTATTGATGAGTTATTAGAATTTAGAGATGCTGAACTTTCAAAAAGAGATTGCGATCAAAAAAGTATCGCTGTTTGTATGGGGTCAAGTTGTTTAGCTATTGGTGCCAAAGAGATTTATGATGGGCTAAAAAATGAGGTAAAAAAGAGAGACTCAAAATGTAAAGTAAAAGGTGTTGGGTGTAATGGATTTTGTTCAAAAGGTCCTTTTGTGGGTGTTGGGTGTCATATTTTAAAAAGTGATGATTTGCTTTATCAAGAAGTAACCGCACAAGATATTGAAAAAATAGTTGATAGTGTTGAAAAAAATGAGGTTTTAAGTGAACTGAAATGTGATACAACTGCCCCATTTTTTGCAAAACAGAGAAAAATCGTTTTAGAAAATTCTGGACTTATTGACCCTGAATCTATTGAAGATTATATTATCAAAGATGGTTATTTAGCACTTTTTAAAGCACTAAATGAGATGAGCCGTGAAGATGTAATCGAAGAGATTAAAAAGAGTGGTCTTCGAGGAAGAGGTGGTGGAGGTTATCCAACTGGTCTTAAATGGGAGACTGTTGCAAAAACCGATGCGGCTCAAAAATTTATCGTCTGTAATGGTGATGAGGGTGACCCTGGGGCATTCATGGATAGAAGTGTGATGGAGTCTGACCCACATAGAGTTATTGAAGGCATGGCATTAGCTGGATATGCTTGTAATGCTGATATGGGATATATTTATGTAAGAGCTGAATATCCATTGGCGGCTGAAAGACTTCAAAAAGCTATAAAACAAGCCCAAAAAATAGGGATTTTAGGACAAAAAATCGCTGGAACTACATTTAGTTTTAATCTTGAAATAAGGCTTGGTGGTGGTGCATTTGTTTGCGGTGAAGCAACAGCACTTATTACATCAATCGAAGGAAATAGAGGAAATCCTAGACAAAAACCACCACATTTGAGCGATAAAGGGCTTTGGGGTTATCCGACTATTTTAAATAATGTTGAAACATTTGCAAATGTAGCTACTATTATAAATAGAGGAGGGGAGTGGTATAGCACTATTGGGACTGAAAATTGTAAAGGTACTAAAGTGTTTGCCCTGTCTGGTCAAGTAAAACATACTGGACTTATCGAAGTTGATATGGGTACGACTTTGCAAGAGATTATTTTTGACATCGGTGGTGGTGTTCCTGATGGAAAATCATTGAAAGCAATTCAAACTGGAGGACCAAGTGGTGGTTGTATTCCA
>JACAEZ010000203.1 GCA_013388565.1 Campylobacterales bacterium
ATTATTGAGATGATACAAATTGCTAGTTTACTTCATGATGATGTGATTGATGACTCTCTTACAAGAAGAGGGGTTAGTTCTATCAATGCTATTTTTGGAAACAAAAAAGCTATAATGTTTGGTGATATACTCTATTCAAAAGCTTTCAAAGAGATGACTCAATTTGATGAAAAAATTGTTAAAATGGTCGCAAATAGTGTTGTAAATCTATCTATTGGTGAGATGATGGATGTTGATTTAAGCGATAATTTTAATGATAATGAAGATAAATATTTTAAAATGATATATCTAAAAACCGCTTCACTAATAGAAACTTGTACATATTGTGCAGCTATTTTAAAAGGGTATGATGAGAATAAATTTGCAATATATGGCAAAAATTTAGGTATCGCTTTTCAAATAGTTGATGATATTTTGGATATTACTCAAGATGAAAAGATATTAGGTAAACCAAATTTTAATGATTTTAAAGAGGGTAAAGTAACTTTGCCATATTTAAAACTTTATCAAAAGCTTCATGATAATGATAAAAATTATTTAAAATCGTTGTATAAAAAAGAGTTAAATAGCGATGAATTAAATTGGATAAAAGAGAATATGAAAAAATATAATGTAGTCGATGAGTGCTATGAAGTTGTAAATATGATAGTAAATGAAGCATTAGAGACTATTAAAGAGTACAAAAATAGTATATTGGAAGAGATTGTATTGAAAATGACAAAAAGGGACTATTAATGCGATATTTGATTATTAGTTTTTCACATAAAAATACAAATATTGATATAAGAGAGAAGTTAGTATTTAATAGCGATGAAAAAAGTGAAACATTTTTGTCAAAATTAAAACAAAATATAAATATTAACGAAGCTGTACTGCTTTCTACTTGTAATCGAGTTGAGATTATTTTAAGTGTAAAAGATGTCTTAAATACTTCTGATTTTATATTTGAACTATTATCAAACTACTCTGGTATCTCAAAATATGAGCTAGAGGGAAGGGCTGATGTATATGAAGATAATGGAGCAATTCATCATCTATTTTGTGTATCATCATCGCTTGATAGTTTGGTAGTTGGAGAGACACAAATAGCAGGACAGTTAAAAGATGCTTTTAGGTTCTCTTTTAATAAAGGATTTTGCGCTCAAAAACTTGCAAGAGCTTTTCATTTTGCATTTAAATGTGCTGCTAATGTTAGAAATCAAACAGATATATCTAAAAATCCAGTCTCTGTTGCTAGTGCTGCTGTTGTTCAAGCAAAAGAGCTTTTAGGGGAGCTTGGTGGAAATATTGCTATTGTTGTAGGTGCTGGTGAAATGGCAATTTTGAGTATGAAAAATTTAGTTCAACTAAATTGTAATGTTATTTTGGTAAATAGAGATGTAGAAAAAGCAAAAGAGTTGTCAAAAGATTTTAGTGAATTTGTAACAGTAGAACCAATATCTAAATTAAAAGAGTTGATAAATAGATATAGAATTATTTTTAGTGCAACGGGTGCTCCTCATGTGATAATCACAAAAGATATGATAGAGGAGCGAAATTTTAAACGATATTGGTTTGATTTGGCTGTTCCTAGAGATATTGAAGATATTTATGATGAAAATATAAAACTTTTTAGTGTTGATAATTTACAACAAATTGTAAATACAAATATAGCATTAAGAGAAGAACATGCTAAAAAAGCTTATGAGATAGTTGGTAGGTCAACTCATGAATTTTTTAGATGGCTTCAAACACTTCAAATTGAGCCGATTGTTAAAGAAATTCGATTGAATGCTATTAATTGTGCAAAACATCAGATAGCTAGAGCATTGAAAAAAAATATAATAACAGAAGATGAACAAGATAAAATTTTTATGATATTAAATAGTACATTAAATCAATTTTTACACAATCCAACAGTAAAACTTAAAAAACTAACAGATGACCCTGTTGCTGATACTATAGTTGAGGCTGTAAAATATATGTTTGATTTTGAAAAGGATATGAAAATGTTAAATAAATATAAGTGTGAACATTATGATTCAAAGGAAAAAGCATGAGATTTTCAAAGTTTTTAATAACTACAACAAAAGAACATCCAAAAGATGCAACATTGAAAAGCCACCAATACTTAGTAAGAGGCGGTTTTGTAAATCAAGTTAGTGCTGGAATTTATAACTTTTTACCGCTTGGAAAAATGGTTTTAGATAATATCAAAGCTGTTATAAAAGAGAAACTTGATAATGCTAATGCACAAGAGGTCTCTTTAGGATTTGTTACACCTAGTGAGATGTGGATAAAAAGTAAAAGATTTGAAAAATATGGTAAAGAGTTGCTTAGATTTAAAGATAGAAAAGAGAATGATTTTGTTTTAGGACCAACTCATGAAGAGATGAAGGTTGAGATGGTAAAAAATAGAGTTACAAGCTACAAACAACTGCCTATAAATGTCTATCAAATTAATCTTAAATTTAGAGATGAGGCAAGACCTCGATTTGGATTGCTTAGATGTAAAGAATTTTTAATGAAAGATGGATATAGCTTTCACTCTTCAGAAGATGATATGAAACGAGAGTTTCATTTAATGGAGACAACTTATAAAGATATTTTTAAAACTTTAGGAGTTGATTTTAGAGTTGTTGAAGCAGATAGTGGAGCTATTGGTGGAACTGGAAGTAAAGAGTTTATGGTTTTAGCTGATAGTGGTGAAGATACGATAGTTATTTGTAGTAGTTGTGAATATGCAGCGAATATTGAAGCAGCTAGTAGAAAAAAACCGATTTGTCATGATAGTGAACCAAATTTGGAGTTTCAAGAGATATATACTCCAAATGTAAAAACAATAGATGAGTTATCAAAACTGTTTAATACAAACTCTTACTATCTATTGAAAGCTGTTGCAAAAAGAGCTGTTTATGATAATCATGATGAGATTGTAATATTTTTCATTAGAGGTAGTGATGAGTTGCAAGAGACAAAGGCTACAAATAGTGTAGATGCAAATTTACTTATTGATGTTAGTGAAGATGAATTACTACAAGAGGGAGTTATTGCTGGTTTTATAGGACCAAATGGACTAAAATGTAAAACAGTTTTTGATAGTGATTTAAAAGATGCTAAAAATTTATATTGTGGTGCTAATAAAAAAGATTACCATTTTAGCGGTTTTAATATAGATAGTTTAGAAGATGTTGTATTTAAAGATTTAGTAGAGGTTAAAGAGGGTGATAAGTGTAGTTGTTGTGGAAGTAATCTAAAATATACAAAAGGTATAGAGGTTGGACATATATTTCAATTAGGAACTAGATACTCTTTACCTTTAGAAGCAAACTTTTTAGACCATAATGGTAAAAGTCATCCATTTGTCATGGGAACATACGGTATAGGTGTTAGCAGACTTGTAGCTGCTGTTGTAGAACAACATCATGATGAAAAGGGTATTATTTGGACAAAAGCTATAACACCATTTTTAGTAACTATCATAGTATCGAATACAAAAGATACAGAGCAAAATAGTTTTGCAGAGTTTTTATATGAACATTTGAAATCTCTTAAAGTACCTGTTTGTTTAGATGATAGAGCTGATAGATTTGGTTCTAAAATGGCTGATTTTGAGTTGATTGGAATACCTTTTGCTATAGTGATTGGTAAGAAATTGAGTGAAAATAGTGTTGAAATAGTAAAAAGAGCAGATTTGAGTAAAATCGAAGTTGCTAAGAATAGTGTGATAGATACGATTATGGAGTTAATAGCTTGATATATTTTTTAGTATATCTTTTTTTAGAGATATTTGTATCAATTGAATTTGCCTCATATTTAGGTGCATTATACACATTTATAGAGGTGATTGTAAGTGCATTAATTGGTATTTTTATAATTGTAAATTTTAAATACTCATTTTTAGAGAGTTTAACATCATTGATAAAACAAGAAATTACACAGCAAGAGTTTATATCAATGCACATATTTTCAATAATTGGTGCGATTTTTTTGATACTTCCAGGCTTTTTATTAGATATAATTGGTTTGTTAATGCAGTTTGAATTTTTTGCAACAATTGTATCATCAAAATTTATACATAAAAAATTTGACACAAAATTTAATCATAAAACAAGAGGAGATGGGAATGTTATCGATGTCGAAGTTATTGAGCGTAATTAGTATATCAGCAGTTACTGCATTTGGAGCAACAGATAGTGATGTACTAAATTTTTTTAAAAATCAAATTTCAAAAAATCCACAATTAGAGTTAGTTTCATCAAATGTAATTAAAAAATTTGATGTTGCTGAACCAAAAGGGTGGCAAGCAGTTGTTGTTGAAATTGAGTTTAAAGTAAAAGACCAAAATGGTTCAAGAAAAGGAAATGAGTTAATATTTGTAAATGGTGATTATATGTCATCAAATTTAATTAATTTAAAAACAGGTGCTGATTTAAAATATAGTGCTACACCGCCGTTAGATGCAAAATATTATGATAAAAGTAGGTTGGTTTATGGAAATGAGAAAGCTAAAACAAAAATAGTAATCTTTAGCGACCCATTATGCCCATTTTGCATGGATTATGTGCCAGATGCTATAGAAGCTGTTAAAAAAGAGCCTCAAAAATTTGCATTATATTTTTACCATTTGCCATTAGAAGCTATTCATCCAGCTGCTACATCATTGATTAAAATGGTACTTGCAG
>JACAEZ010000185.1 GCA_013388565.1 Campylobacterales bacterium
CTCATGAGTAGATAGTAATTTGTCTCCAAATATAGGTGTAGCTTTTTTTTCATTTTTTAAATGTAAAAAGTGAGAAACTGTTAATGGTTGTTTTTCCCCACTTACAGCAATTGCTAATACATCAAAATCTTTTGATAAATATGAGGCATAAAGCAAAACTCCATCAACTGCAAAATCTGCATATTTGTCTTTTGTTTTACTTTCATGTTTTAATATATCTGCTTTACACTCAACTACTATCAATAAGTTTGAATTTGTTTTATATTGAATTAAAAATTCAGGATAACCTCTTCCAACCCCTTTTTTTGAAGCAGATTTTAATAATTTATTAATTTTTGGATTATCTGAAGATTGTTCTTCTATTTGAATATCTAAAAAATTGGAAAAATGCTTTCTTACAATTATCTATGTTTTTCTCTCGTTTGCCATTCTTATTCCTGCTTTTTATTTGAAATTTTATCTAATTCATATAATAATTTGAGTTGCTATAATGCAAAATTTAATTCATGATTTAAAATCTATTTTGTAAGTAACTTTTGAAGATTTAAAATACAAAGAGAAAAGCTTCTCTTTGTAACTATTACATATCTTGCTCGATAACCTTTTTAAATGTATTAAAATAGGTATCTTTCAATCTCTCAATATTCATGCCAATGTCATTGCATTTAAATTCACTTCCTCCAACAACACCTATGCACTCTACTTTTATATGTAACTCTTTTGCTAGAGTTTCAAATTGTTCTTTGTTTGCTGGGTTTATCTCTACTATTGCTCTGCTTAGAGTTTCACTAAATATCGAAATACCGTTTTCTATGTGGATTGAAGCCGTCAAACCTTTATTTGATACAGCTGACATTTTGGCTAAAGCGATTGCAATTCCGCCTACATTTACATCTTTTGCACTCTCTATCAGTTTTTGTTCATTTGCTTTAAGTATCAAATCCCAAAGTTTAAGCTCTTTTTGAAAATCGACTTTTGGGTGAGTTCCTGCTATTTTGTTTGCAAATGTCTTCATGTAAAGCGAACCGCCAAATTCAAACTCTGTTTCATTTATGATATATAGCAAGTTTCCATCATTTTTAAGTGTTGAATTTATCACATTTTCGATATTGTCGCAAAGCCCTACCATAGCTATTGATGGAGTTGGATAGACACTTACTTTATTTGTCTCATTATAAAGCGATACATTTCCACTTACAACTGGAGTGTTTAATGCTTTACAAGCTTTTTTTATCCCTTCACAACAATTTGCAAATTGCCACATGACCTCTGGATTTTCTGGATTTCCAAAATTTAAACAATCGGTAATAGCTAACGGTTTTGCACCTCTAACTACACAGTTTCTACCACTCTCCATGACAGCAGATGCAGCCCCATTTTCTGGGTCGATGTAGCAAAATCTTGTATTACAATCAGCACTCAAAGCTAATGCTTTATTGTTCTCTTTTACCCTTATCACACTTCCATCGAGTTTTCCAGGGTGAACCATCGTATTTGTTTGTACCATTGAGTCATACTGCTCATATATCCATGATTTATCAACCACTTCAACAGAGCTAATCAGCTTTTCAAAAGCCTCTTGATTTGATGGGATATTTGCACTTAAAATATCAAAATCTCTTATCTCATCTAAATATTTTGGTTTTGCAGTTGGTCTATCATACATTGGTGCTTCATGAGATATTGGTGCAATAGGTAGGTTTGCTACCAACTCACCATGCCAAAATAGCTCCATGTTACCCGTACTTGTCACTTCACCGATTACTTCAGCATCTAAATCCCATTTGTGAAATACATCAATAATTTGTTGTTCGCACCCTTTTTTTGCACAAATAAGCATTCTCTCTTGAGACTCGCTAAGCATTAGTTCATAAGGTGTCATGCCCTCTTCTCTCATTGGCACTTTGTCAAGGTGCATTATCATGCCACTTCCACTTCTTCCAGCCATCTCAAATGAACTACTTGTAAGTCCAGCAGCGCCCATATCTTGAATACCTACAATCAAATCCATTTTAAAAATCTCTAAACAAGCTTCAAGTAGAAGTTTTTCGATAAATGGGTCACCAACTTGAACAGTAGGTCTTAGTTTTTTAGACTCTTCAGTAAAACTATCACTACTCATAACAGCCCCACCAAGTCCATCTCTTCCAGTTTTACTACCTACATAAATTACAGGATTACCTATACCTTCGGCTTTTCCATAAAATATCTCATCACTTTTTGCAAGTCCCAAACAAAAAGCATTTACTAAAATATTTCCAGCATAACAATCTTCAAAAGTTGTCTCACCACCAACAGTTGGCACACCCATGCAGTTACCATAACCGCCAATTCCAGCTACAACCCCTTGAAGCAGGTGTCTATGAAGTTTGCCAACTTCATCTTTTCTATCAACATGAGCAAACCTAATAGAGTTTAAATTTGCAACAGGTCTAGCACCCATCGTAAAAACATCTCTCATGATACCACCAACACCAGTAGCTGCACCTTGATATGGCTCTATAAAGCTTGGGTGATTGTGGCTCTCCATTTTAAAAACAGCCGCATAGCCATCGCCAATATCGATAACTCCAGCATTTTCACCTGGCCCTTGAATAACCCATGGTGCTTTTGTTGGAAAACCGCTTAGATATTTTCTTGAAGATTTGTAGCTACAATGCTCACTCCACATAGCCGAAAATATACCAATTTCTACCAAATTTGGCTCTCTATCTAAAATCTTTTTGATATGCTCGAAATCATCTAAACTCAATTTATGTGATTTTAAAACTTGCTCTAAATTTTCCATTTTAACCCTTTAAAAATTTTAATATTTCTTCTGTTATATCGTTTTTATCAATAACTTTATCATGAATGATTGGTTTTGAGAAAAGTGCATTTATACACTCTGGAATATCGATATTTAGCTTATTTGAGATAGCATTTAAGGCTTCAATATCAGCATACTTTTTATCATCACCATTTAGTGCATTTATGATAGTTGGTGAAAATTTCGTCCACTCCGCAGTCGAACAAACAATCGTCATGAGACTCTTTTCTCTAAGTTCATTATATGCTTTTAAGCAAGTGGCAGTGTGTGGGTCTAGTAGATAGTTATACTCATCAACATACTCTTTTATCACATTTTTGCCAAACTCATCATTGCTAAATGAGGCATCAAAATCCTCTCGTAAAAGCTCTAACTCATATTTTGTAAGCTTATATTGACCACTGTTTTCAAGTTCACTCATAAGTTCATTTGTTCTAAC
>JACAEZ010000157.1 GCA_013388565.1 Campylobacterales bacterium
AATTATAATATTGTCTATCTTATATCATTTAATTTTAATAATTTTGGTCTAACACTATCTAAAAATTGGTTACACAATTTTATACCTTTTGGTTCATTCAAATTTCCATGAACTAATATAATAGAGCCTAAAGTTGGCTTTTCACCTTTAGCCAACCAACTATTTGCACCAAGTGGCAATAGATATAGTGCTTTTAATTTATCTATAACTTCACTATCGCTTACAAGCCCTGGAAATCTAAAAAACAGTGATGGTATTAAGCCATTTTCTATCATGAACTTTTCTGTTTCAAATATCTCATTTAAAAAATTTTCTTTATCATGTAATAAGAAGTTCTTTTCAAATGGCAATGTTTTATCGTAAAAATGGTTAGTTGAGTGATTTACCCATGTTATATTTAGCTTTTTTTCTTGTTGCATTTTTTTCAGCCACTCAAACTCGTTTTTATGTTGAATTGCCCATTTTTTCGTAAGACAAATTGCTATATTTTTATATTCTAAAAGTTTTTCAAAAAACTCTTTTTCAAATCCATATTTATTTGATGGACACATATCTACTGTTAAAAAATAGCCATCACAATTTTGACTAGAATTTTTTAGACCACTGTTTTGATAACTGTTTTGTGTTTGAATATTGTATTTATTTAGCATATTAAAAAGTGTAGAGTTGAATAGTTTTGAGATATTTGTGTCTATTAAAAAGCTATTTTTTACAATTTTTGTCTCTAATGTATCGACATTAGCAACTAATAGATAGTTTTGATTATCTTGTTTAAAACTTCGTAAAATCAAAAAATTGTTTGAGTTTATTTTTATGAAACCACTATTTGCTTTATAATTTGTAATTTCAGCATGAGCTATAATATTAAATATTAAATATAAAAATAAAACAAATTTTTTCATGATTTAGAGATAACTTTTTATTGTTTTATATATTGCTCCATTTTGAGTAAGAGTGCTTTCAACTAATGAATATTTTTGAGATGTTTGTGCAATTTCTACATCTTCATATTTTTTAAATAGTTCATGATAGTTTTGATTTTTAATTTTTTTTACTCTAAGGAGTGTTAAATGAGGTTTATAAAGATTTGAAGTTTTAGAAATTTTTGATGTTATGAAGTTATTTACTCTTTGAAACTCTTTTGTATTGTAAACATTTCCAAAAATAACTTTTGGAATAGTTCCAAAACTACCAAGACTTTTTATTGTGCAATGTTCTTGTTTGAAATCAAAATTATCTAAAATTTCAATAATATCTAATAGCATTTGTTTATCAATATCACCAAAAAAGTATTGAGTTACATGAAGATTTTGTAAAGTTGGAAAATTTCCATCAAAATAGATCGATATATCATTTTTTAAATTTTGATATATATTTGAAGTAGCAAAAGAACAAAGAAAAACTCTCACTTATTTAATTTTTAAATCAAAAGCCCAAAAAAGGACTTTTGAAAAAGATATTATGCTCTACCTTTTAACATACCCATGAAGTACATAGGTTTTAACATATAAACTTTTAATAACCACCAAATCCATCTTTCTTGAGTTGCATCAAGTGGGAATGATGGAGTAACTTTCATGTTATAGTCAAATTCAGCCATCATAACAGTACCATAACCTGTAATCAATGGACAAACTGTATAACCATGATATTGTGCTTTTGGCTCTTTACCTTCCATAACAGCGATTAAGTTTTCAACTAAAACTGGAGCTTGTTTTCTAACACTTCCACCTGTTTTACCAACTGGAACACCGATAACATCACCAATTCCGAAAACTTCTTTATATCTTAAATGTTGTAATGTGTGTTTATCAACTTCTACTGCACCAAAACCAGCTGCAGACCCTTTTTTGAATGAGAAATCAGAATTTTTTACAACTTCTGGAGCTTTCATAGGAGGAACAACATGAAGTAAATCAAATTTAATTTCTACATTCTCTTTTTGTTCTATCATTTCATACTCTTTTAGTAATTCATCATATTTACCTTGAACTTTTGAAGTTTTTTCAAAAATTGCAACTTGTTTATCTGTATCAACAGCTTTTAATTTATGAGAGTAAAAGAATTTCATTTTTCTAGCTTCATATTGTTTAACGATAGCATCATGAAACTCTGGAACACCAAACATTTTTTCACCTGGAGTATAGAAATCTAAAGTAGCATTATCTCTAGCAGTTCCACCAAGTTTTCTTAAATAACCATCAGTTAAATATTGAATTTTTTTAGGAGCACCACCACATTTAATAGGTGTTAAACCATCACTAAATAGACCTACAACTTTCTCTTTTTTAGCTTTATCACCAAATGCTTGTAGTTGTTCCCAACATTTGATAGCACCAACAGCAGTACCTTTATCAAGGTCATTTAAGTAGATACTAGCTACTCCATGAGAGCCGATTTTATCAGCTGATAAACCTTCTATTTTCTCATAAGCATACTCAATACCCGTAGCTATTACTAAATAGTCATAAGAGATTGCTTCACCTTTTGAAGTAACTACTTTTTTACCAGCAGCATCAAATTGTGCAACTTTATCTTTTACCCATTTTACATTGCTTGGCATATAATTTGCATTTTTATCTTGAATATCAGATTCTTTCCATAAACCAGCAGCAATCAGTGTTTGTCCTGGTTGATATAAATGAATTTCATTTGGAGCTATCAAAGTAATATCTGGGTTTGATAATTTATTTGAAAGTTGTGCTGCAACAGTTATACCAGCTGCACCACCACCAACTATTACAATTTTACCTTTTGCACTACTAGCTTCTGCTCTTGTAGCAGCACTAGACTCACTAGGTGTTAATAATAATGCACCTGATCCAATACCAAGTAATTTAAGAGCCTCTCTTCTTGTAAGACCGCTTTTTTTCAACTCTTTATCGAGTTCTTTTACCATTGCATCAAAGTTTTCAGATTCAAAGTTTTTCATATACTCTCCTTAAAATAATAAAGACTCAAAAATTTATCACAAGTTTCATAACTAAAAGCTTAATTTATAAAAAAAATTAAAAATTTTATCCATCAATTATTCAAAATTGTAAACTCACTAAGCATTAATTGTATGGAAATAGAGCCATTGAAACAATTTTCACTTATACTAAAGAAACACTCTATCTTATCACCAATATTTATATTTCTATCACATCTAAACATAATTGCTTCAATAATATGGCTCTTTTTATTATTTG
>JACAEZ010000195.1 GCA_013388565.1 Campylobacterales bacterium
ATAAAAAAAGGGGAACATTATGATAAGTTTTGCAAAATTATCTAATAACACTAGTTTGCAAGTTAAATTTATTGTGCCAATTATTCTAATATCTATAATTTCTATAATTATATCTTTAGTTTACTTTTATACAACACAAAAGAAACAGACAGATTTACTCTTTTCAAATATTCAAAAAGAGTTACATGCAAAAGTTGATATTGCAATAAGCCAAAAAGGTGAAACTTGGTTAGCAAATGCAATATTGTTATCTATAAATGAAAGCATTGTAAATGGTTTGTTAAACAATAACAAAAAAAGATGTTGAACAATTTTTGGGAAATGTTGGAACTATATTTAAACAAAATAGTAATTTTAAAAATGTAGAGGTTCAAATTTTAGATAAAAACTTAAAATCATTTTATAATACATGGTCAAAAGAGCAAAAAGATGAAAAGATAGAGTATAGCGATGCTTTTAAAGAGGTAGTAAGCTCAAGTAAACCACTTGTTACAATAGAAGAGTCTCCAAATGGATTAAGATTAAAAGGTGTTTTTCCTATAAAAGATGGTGATAAAACTATAGGTGTATTAAATTTTCAAGGTGGAATTAACTCTTTAGCAGAACATTTTAAACAAGAAAATATTGATTTTTTATATTTTATAAACTCAAAACATAAAAATATTTACAAAAAAGAGAATAAAAATTTACAAAATTACATTTTACAAAGTAATGCTTTTATAGATAAAGATTATATAAATTACCTATTTTCTGAAGAGTTTTCAATTGTTGAAGCTATGAAAAATGGATATACATTTGATGAAAAATATTTTACAGTTCCTGTAATTTTAAAAGATTTTAAAGGTGAAGAGATAGGTTTAGCACTACTAGCATATCCAAATAGTCATATATTTAATCTAATAGGTACAACAAAAGAGATAATAAAAGGTTCAAGTATATTAATGTTTATAATAGTTTTGAGTATTCTTGCAATAGTCTTTTTAATGCTTAAATTTTATATATCAAATCCGCTTATTCATTCGGTAGAGGAGATAAACGAGGCTAGTTTACAAATAACAAATGCATCAGAGCAAATAGCAAAAGTATCTACATCATTGGCAGACTCTACAACCCAACAAGCATCAAGTGTAGAACAGATGAATGCGACAATAGAGACAAATATAGAGGTGATAAATCAAAATGCTGAACATACAAAAATAGCATATAACTTAGCAAAAGTAGCAAATCAATCAGCTATTGAAGGGAATGAAAAAATAGAAAAATTGACAAATTCAATAGCACAAATAAACAACTCTAGTTATAAAATATCAAATATAATAAAAACAATAGATGAGATAGCATTTCAAACAAATCTTTTAGCACTTAATGCAGCAGTTGAAGCAGCAAGAGCTGGTGAATATGGGCTTGGTTTTGCAGTTGTTGCTGATGAAGTTAAAAGTTTGGCTAGTCGTTCAGCAGAGGCTGCAAAAGAGACTGCTTTAATAATAGAAGAGTCAATTGAACAGATAAAAGTTGGAAATCATATAGCTCATGAGAGTGCTGAAATGTTTAAACATATTTTAGAAAATGTTAAAAAAACATCAAACATAATAGCTGACATCACAAATGCTGTTGAAGAGCAGTCAAGAAATATGAGAGAGATAGGCAAAATGATAAATGATGTTGATAGTACCACTCAACAAAATGCAGCAAGTTCGGAGCAAACTGCAGCTGCTGCTGAAGAGTTGAATGCACAAGCTATGGCAATGCTTGATATTGTACATAATATAGCTCAAATGATAGGTGTTAGAATTAAAAGATAGTTTTTATTAGCAATATTAAAAGCTAAAATATTTAAATTGGAATTTTTAAAATGATAAGTAATTTAATTTCAAAAAAAATACTTTTTGAAGTAGTAGTGCCGTTTGTTATGCCATTTATATCACTTTTGTTTAAAAAACTTTTTGGTGATGAACTGTTTATTTGGTTTTGGTTTTATCCAATATTATTCTTTTCTGCTTGGCTTGGTGGTATTAGAGGGGCTGTTATATCATCTATTGTAAGTAGTGCGATAATTTGGTGGTTTTTTATACACCCAACATTTAGCATTTACAAAGATAATATAAGTACATATTTATCAATATTTATTTTTATAGTTTTAGGCTATTTTTTTGGTCTATTGCATGAAAATTTAAAAAAAGCTAATGAAAAATTAAGACAAAAATATAATATGTCTGAAACAATACTTTCACATATAATTGAAAATATTCCAGATGCAATTTTTGCAAAAGATATTAATGGTAAATATATTTTATTTAATAAAGGTGCTGGAATAATTGTTGGTAAAGAGCCTTCTGATGTTATAGGTAAAGATGACTTTTTTATATTTCCACAAGAGATTGCACAATCACTTCAAGAAAATGATAAAGTGATAATAAATGCTAAAGTAACTAAAAATTATAAAGAAGAGCTTACGACATTAGACCTCTCCTAAAACAAACCACCCAGAACATCATCCAAAACCATATTCATAGCTATTTTATCAAGATTTATAATAGCACAAATAAGATTCATCCTCAAACCGAATCTTTTTCGTCTA
>JACAEZ010000186.1 GCA_013388565.1 Campylobacterales bacterium
AGGCGACTAAAAAAATTAGAGAGTTTGATAGAAAGAGCATGATTATAGCTGTTACTGCTCTTGATGATAAAGAGTCTAAAAATCAAATGATACGATATGGTGCGGAAGATTATATTGTAAAACCAATAGACTCTTCTATTTTTTTAAAAAGAGTTCAAACATATTTTGAGTTGTGTGATTTAAGAAAACAAGGGCATACCGTTCATGAAAGTAAAAATCTATTTTCATCTAATATATTTCCTAAAATAGAGACTTATATCATTCATGACAAATCATCACTTGCCTATTTTTGGGAAAGTGTTTTAACTGATGATAAAAAATCGTCAGATGATTTAAATGAAATTGTAAGACTTATTTATGCTTTTAGTTCATATTTATTAAAAAATAACCAATCTCAAGAGATATATATTGAACAAAATGAAGAAAATATTTATATCACACAAACAGTTACAGATTTTATTAAAAGTAGTGCAATAAAAAATATTATTTTAAAACACAATCCAAATGCTAGATATATTTTGCAAAATAATAAATTATCATTTATGCTTAAAAAAGTGGTTTCTGCTAAACCAAAAGAGATAGTTATTGATGAAAATTTAGATGAAGAGACAAAAAAATGTTTAAGAATGAACCATAAAGATAAAATTACAGCTGAAGATTTTATTGAAAAAACTCCATTAGATTTGATAGATAAGATAGAAAATTTAGAACATAAAGAGGATATTATAGATAAAGCTATATCTATTTTTGAAAAAGAGGCAACAGTTGAAAATTTAAAAGTCATCTCTTTAAAACTTAGAGAGTACAATGAAGTAATTTATACATTAAACGAATTTGACCATCTCTCTTTTGCGATAAATTCATTATGCGAATTTTTAGATGACTTAACAGAAGATAAACTTACAGAAAATAATCTAAAAAAATTAACATTTTTAATATCAAGTATATTAAATGACCTTTCAAGCTGGAGAAAAACTATATTTATTACACAAGAGACTCAAGATATTCACTATTTAGATAGTTCACTTTTAAGTTCATGTTTGCAAATAGAGATGATTTTCAAAGAAGAGAGTGCAAATGACGAAGATGAGATAGAGCTGTTTTGATGAAAAAAGTTTATTTTAAAACATTTGGTTGTAGAACAAACCTATTTGATACACAAGTTATGATGAGCAGACTTAAAGATTTTGAGATTGTTTTAGATGAAGAGAGTGCAGATATTGTTGTAATTAATTCATGTACGGTTACAAATGGAGCTGATAGCGGTGTTAGAAACTATGTAAATAAAATTAATAGAGCTGGGAAAAAGCTCTATTTTACAGGTTGTGGAGTCTATCATCAAGGTGGTGAACTATTTTCAAAAAGAAAAGTTTTAGGTGTTTTTGGGCATTCGCACAAAGAGTCTATAAATGAACTGTTAAAAGAGGAAAATTTTTTTAAAGAGGGAAATTTAGAACATTTAGATACTACTATTGTTGAAAAATTTATAGGTAAAAGTAGAGCATTTATCAAAATTCAAGAGGGGTGTAATTTTGAGTGTAATTATTGCATAATACCATCTGTTAGAGGCAAAGCTAGAAGTCAAGATGAAAATTTGATAATAAAACAGATAAAAGAACTTTCTCAAAAAGGGTTTAGCGAATTTATATTAACAGGTACAAATAGTGGTAGTTATGGAGTTGATAAAAATAGCTCGATTGCAAAATTGCTACAAAAAATCATATTAATTGATGGTGTAAAAAGAGTTCGATTGGGCAGTTTAGAACCATCGCAAATAGATGATGAGTTGATAGAGCTATTACATGAAGAAAAAATAGCAAAACAACTTCATATCGCTATACAACACTCTCATGATAAGATGCTTGAAATCATGAATAGAAGAAATAGAGTTCAAACAGATATAGCTCTATTTGAAAAAATAGCTTCAAAAAATGTGGCAATTGGAACTGATTATATAGTAGCTCATGGTGGAGAGACAAAAGAGATTTTTAAAGATGCTATTACAAATTTAAAAAATTACCCACTCACACATATTCACACATTTATCTATTCAAAAAGAGATAATACAAAATCTGCTTTGATGAAAATAGAAACTGACGGTAATGAGGCAAAAGAGAGATTAAAGATTGTTGAAGAGATTGTAAAAGAAAAAAATATAGCTTTTAGAAAAAATATAAAAGATAAGCTTTCTGTATTGGTCGAGAGCAAACATGATGATGGAATATATAACGGATTTGACCAATTTTACAATAAAATGTTTATTAAATCCAATAAAGAGATAAAAAATAGTTGGCAACAGATAGAAAATTATGAGGTAAGAGATGAAACAAACTTTGCAGAGATTTAAATTTATAAAAATATTAATTATTTTTTCAGCCTTCATGATTACGGCTCTTTTATCGTTTGCATTTTTAAGAGAGAATGCAAAACCAATAGATTTACATACATACAATATGTTGAAAAAAAATGACAAAATTTTAGAAGCTTATATTCAAGAGCCATTTTTATACATCAAAACAGATACTCAAACTTACAAAATAATTCAACAAGCAATAGACCTTAAAGAGCTTAGTCAAAGTGTAGCAATAGATGTAAGAGAGACTAAAAACTTAACAGATGATATTGTAAATATCGCAATTTTAGCAATATTAATATTTTTTGTGTTGTTAATATTTAGAGGTGTCAAAAAAGAGCAAGAAAAAGCAGACAATATACAAAATGAACAAAAAAAGATTTTTGCTGTTCAATCAAATCAAATAGAGTCTCTAACTCAAGATATATTTCCTCAAAAAAGTGATATAAAGTTTGAAGATGTAGCAGGAATTGAAGAGGTAAAAGAGGAGCTTGTGGAGATTATTGATTTTTTAAAAAACCCTACCCTTTATAAAGATTTTGGTGCAAAAATGCCAAAAGGTGTTTTGTTAGTTGGACCTCCAGGGGTTGGCAAAACTATGATAGCAAAAGCTGTAGCAGGTGAAGCTGGAGTACCATTTTTTTATCATAGTGGTTCTAGTTTTGTACAAATTTATGCTGGAGTTGGTCCAAAAAGAGTGCGAGAACTATTTTCAAAAGCAAAATCCGTAGCACCTTCTATTATATTTATAGATGAGATAGATGCCGTTGGAAAAGCTAGAGGTGGATTTAGAAATGATGAGAGAGAAGCAACTTTAAATCAGTTATTAACCTCCATGGATGGATTTGAAGATAGTAGTGGAGTGATAGTAATAGCTGCTACAAATAAGATAGATATGTTAGATGATGCTCTTCTTCGTTCTGGTAGATTTGATAGAAGAGTTTATATTAGCTTACCAAACTTTGAAGAGAGAGTTAAGGTGTTAGAAGTTCATCTAAAAAATATAAATCATAGTATAGACATTGAAAAAGTATCAAAATTTTGTGTTGGTTTTAGTGGTGCTAGTTTGGCTAGTTTAGCAAATGAGGCGGTGTTAAATGCGATTAGGCGACATTCAAATATTGTAGAGTTTGAAGATTTTTTAGCAGTAAAAGATAAAGTACTGCTTGGAAAAAGAAAAAAACTCTCATTTAGTGAAGATGAGAGAAAAATCGTAAGCACATATCAAGCAGCAAAAGCATTGACTGCATATTGGCTTGATATAGATTTTGACAAAATGGGGCTATTAAGCGATGGCTTTAAAGAGATAGATAGTGAACTTAACTCTAAAACACAGATGTTATCAAAAATAAAAGTTTGCTTAGCTGGAATATCTGCTGTTGAACTTATTTTCAAAGATTTTTATACATTTGGTGCTGATGATTTAGAAACCGCCAAAAATATAGCTATAGAGATGGTTGAAAGATATGGCATGGGAAATAGACTGTATCCAAATCCAGCAGATGTTAGCTCTATAATAGAAGAGTGCAAATTGGAGATAAAAGAGTTTTTAAATGGTTATATAGCTACTTTAAATGTTATTAGTGATTATATAAATGAGCATGAAGCTATATCCAAAAAAGCTATTGGCGAGATGATACAAGATGTTTTTTAGTGGATTTGGATTTTGTTATGAAGAGATTTTATTTGAAAAATTTTATAAAAAAAATGATTTTACAGTGGCTGGATTTAGTTTAGGTGCTATTAAAGCTTTTGAATATACACTAAATTCAAAACAAAGAGTTGATAATTTAATACTTTTATCACCAGCTTTTTTCAATGACAAAGATGAAAAATTTAAACGATTGCAACTGTTACATTTCAATAAAAATAGAGAGTTATACATTAAAAATTTCTTAGATAATGTAAAATATCCAAGCCATATAGATATTTCACAATTTATGTGTGAATGTGTTGAAGATGATTTAAAGTTTTTATTAAATTACTATTGGAATGAAGATAAACTTAAATATTTAAACGAAAAAGGTGTCAAAATAGAAGTTTTTTTAGGAAAAGCAGATAAAATCATCAACTCAAAAGTAGCAGTAGAGTTTTTTAAAAAACATTCTACTGCATACTTTTTCAATGATTATGGGCATTTGTTAAACTCTTAAATTTATTACAAACTCTTTAAATTTATCGCCTCTTTGTTTGTATCCACTAAATTGGTCTAAACTTGCAGCAGCTGGAGATAGTAAGCCAACTCCATCAATAAATAGTTTATCTATCTCTTTTACAGCATTTTCTAATATAGTTGATACAAATACCGTTTTATTAATTGATAAAGATAGTTGTTCGATTTTTAGGGCATTTGAACCAATTGCAAAAATAGTTACATCTAACTCTTTTAAAGTTTCAAAAAGTTCGCTTAAATCAGCACCTTTATCATCACCGCCTAATATAAGATATATCTTTTTATCTTTATAAAGTTTTAATGCTTGAATTGTGGCATCGATATTTGTAGCTTTGCTATCATCAATCCAGAGTCTATTTTTATAATCTCTAAACTCCTCTATTTTATGGCTATCAATTTTAAATGAGTTTATAAGTTCATAATCAATCTCATCATAAAGCATTTTGCTAACTGCTAAAGCCATAACTGCATCCATTAAAAATGGCTCTTTAAACTCTATTTTAGTTATATCTATACCAAAATAGTCTGCTAAATCTAAGCTATTTTCATAATATATTGCAAATCCATCTGTTTTGATATGGCTATATTTTTTAGGCAAAATAATTGCTTCACCCTCTTTCATGAACTGTAAAGGCTTTAATTTTGCCATCTCATATTCATCCATTGAGCCATGCCAAGTTATATGGTCTGGAGTTATTGGAAGTAAAATATATATATTTGGTTTTGCGATATTTGTATAGTGGAGTGTAAAAGAGCTAGTCTCTAAGACCCAAATAGGTGCTTTTTCCATCGAAGCTATAGAGTTTCCTATATTTCCACCACTAATTGCTCCATGTTTTGAAAGCAAGTGTGTGACCATTTGTGTTGTTGTAGTTTTTCCATTTGTACCACTTATCCAAATAGAAAATGGAAAATCATTGTAGTAAAAATCATAATCACTCATGACATTGTTTGCTTTTTGTATCATGTGATTATATGGCGGAACTCCTGGACTAGCTATCTCTATCATGTTATCTGTTGGCTCAAATAAGTTTGCTGGATAATATCCATTTCCAAACTCATCATGAAAAACATTTTCTATCTTATCATCAAAAATTTTACAATTTTTCTCTCTTAAAGCTATATCTTTAGCTGTTTTTCCATTTCCAAATATTGCTATCATTATAGAGCCGTTAAATAACTATTAGCTTGTAGCTCTTTTTTATCAAATAAAGATAAATCATGAGAGTTTATCATCTCTTGAACTTTTGATACATATTTTTTGCCAAGTTCTGAATAGTTTATCAATGTTTTTGAAGCCTCTATTCCATCAAAATTTTCACCAATTACTCTGCTTAAATATCTTTTTTCTCTAAATTCACTATATGCAAAATGTCTATTTAAATTTAACATGTAGTTTGAAACAGCATCATTTACACTCTCAAAAACTTTAATCTTTTGATTAGTAGAGTTACTAGCTAAAGAGTCTAATCCTATACCATTAAAATTCCACTGTCCAAAAAAGTTGTTTGCTTTTTTTGCAAATCTACTTTTGCCCCACCCACTTTCAAGGGCTGCTTGTGCTAAAGCCAATGACGGTGGCACAACATCAATTTTTCTTAAATATTCACTTTTATTAAATAATTTAGATATTTTATACTTATTTGCTATTTTTGTAAGTACCAATAAACTATCTCTATTTAATCTTTGTTTAAAGTTTATTAAAAAATTTTTATCAAAATAGCTCTCAATAAACTCTCTTTCTTTTAATATTTTTTCATTCTCTTCGTTTATAATTGGTAAAAAATGGTTTATAAACTCACTTTTAACCATATCCACATCATCAAGTTTATAAAAATTTTGTGGTAATGTTTTTAAATTTGCCAATAGTGTTGAAGAGATAAAAAGTACTAAAAATATTAATCTATTCATGAAAGCTCCCCGTAATATATAGTATCAAACACTTTTCTAACCTCGCCTTTTAACAACAATCTTCTATTTTTGTGTGTAAGGGTCAGTTTTTCACAACTTTTTGGATAAACCTCTATTGAGTCGATATTTTTTTGTAACACTTGATTTAAAAAACATGCAGCCATACCTGTTCCACAAGCTTTTGTCTCATCTTCGACACCTCGTTCAAATGTTCTAACAAATAGTTTATTATCTTTCAAAGAGGCAAAATTTACATTAGCATTATATTTGTTTCTCATTTTCGCACAAAGTTTTTTATCAAACCTCTCTAAATCTTCTACAAATGTTACCAAATGAGGAACTCCTGTATCATAAAATGACCAACTAAAACCATCTTCATCAAACTCTTCAGCCAATTTTTTTGGCTCTGTAAGCATACTTTCAACACCATCATCAAAAATTTCAGCCTCAATAACACCAGCTAGTGTTAAAAAGCTCATCTTTTTATCTGCTAAATTATTTATATAAGCATAATATGCAGCAGCTCTTGAACCATTTCCACACATAAATGCAGAGCTTCCATCACTGTTGTAAAACTCCCATTCAAAATCATAACTCTCATGAGGGACTAAAACAATCAATCCATCAGCCCCAACTCCTTCAAATCTATTACATAACTTTTTTGCTAAATCTGACCTATCTTGTTTTTTGAATGTATGAAATATTATAAAATCATTTCCATTTGCACTAAATTTTGATATTTGCATTTTTTAATCCTTTATAGTTTTTATCCACTCTACACATCTATCAACCTCTTTTTGAAGATGTTTTAAATCTTTTGAATTATCTATTAAAAATGTAGCTTTTTGTCTTTTATCTTCAATATCTAGTTGAGCATTTAATCTCAAAATAGCTTCATCATATTTAAAACCATCTCTTTTAACCATTCTATCAAGTTGTATCTCTTTTGGTGCATATACAACTATCACATTTTTTATATCATAACTGTTTGTTTCAAAAAATAGAGGTATATCTATTATATAGTTTATTTTAAATTTTTCTAAATCTTTTGCTTTTTGAAAGATTTTTTCTCTTATTTTTGGATGAAGTAATTTCTCTAAACTCTCTTTTGCAAAAGTATCGCTAAAAATCAGTGTAGCAAGTTTTTTTCTATCAATTTGATTGTCAATTAAATATTCATCTCCAAATAGCTCTTTAATTGCCAATTTTTCTTCATTCAAACACTCTTTTGCAACCATATCAGCATCAATAATAGAAAATCCTAATAGTTTTAAAAGTGTGCAAACTGAACTTTTACCAGTTGCTATACCACCACTTAGTGCTATAGCATGGTTTAAAGATGAAAAATCAATTTTTTGCAATGTTAAGTAGCTCTTTTTTTATGTAGTTTGGTAAGATAAAGCTTTGAAGATGAATTTCGCTATTATAGTAAAAACAGTCATCTAAAAAATCTGATTTATCTAAAATAATATCTGATGTTGGGTGGTATTTATTGCTTGAAAAGATAAAATTGCCACTGCCATTGATTGAAGTAGTTACTTTATATGGCATAGAAATTCTAAAAAGCGAAGAGATTTTTGAAAGATTTGATTTAAAACTCTCTTTGTCATTATCAAAGTCCACATTTGAACAGATAAAAATTCCATCATTTTTTAAAGTAGCTTTTATTTTTGCTAAAAACTCATCTTCAAAATAGAAACTTTCATGAAGTTTATTATCAACAATTATTAAATCATACTGTTTATCTTTTAAATCATTAAATGAAATCAACTTTTTATTACTCAAACTATAATTTAAAACATCACAAACAGTATCAAATTTTGTAGGTATAAAATCAACTAAGCTATCAATATTGAATGTTCTATCACCAATATAGAGTATTGTTGCACTTTCTAAAGTGTTAAATGGTACAAAATATATCATCTCATTTAATCTGCTTAAATCATTTTCGCAAAATATTGCTTTATCTTTATAAAAAGCCATTTTCCCTAATGTCAAATTTTCACCTACAAATATATTATCAATTTCAGTTATATTAGAAACTTCAAATTGCTGACAAGCACTACCGTTATACTCATTTTTCAATGTCATGGTACTCCCTACTTTTGATTTTTTTGACATATTACATAAAAATAAAAAAAATAAAAATTAATAAAAAAGATTAACTACTTTAATTTACAATCAAAAACCATCGTAATATTGTTGTTGAGGCGGTGGCATATATGCTGGATAAGGCACTGGAATATAT
>JACAEZ010000124.1 GCA_013388565.1 Campylobacterales bacterium
CATTGTTGAGTTTGTTCACTTTTTTATTTTTTATTGTTTTTGCCATTTGTAATATTATCTATTTTTATATTTATTTTTTATTGTTTTAGGAGAGGTCTATTCATGTTTAACAGAAAAAGAAAAAAATTAATTTACAAAAACAATGAGTGGTATGCTAATTTTTTTGAAATATGGACAAAAAAAGAAGCTGTTATAAAATCTTATGGAAATGGACTAACGGATATTTCAAATATTATTTTAGACAAAGATATTGCATTTTTAAATAACAATCAATTTTATACATACACATTTAAAATAACAGATAGTTTTATTATATCTGTTGCAATACCAAAGTTAAATTAAAAAGTAATATAAATCATAACTCCGAATAAATTCGGAATTACTTTAAACATTAAATTTTGAAAGCTGATTATTTAACTCTTGTGCAATTTCACTTAAGTTTTTTGAAGCTATTGTAATCTCTTGAATACTGTTTGTAGTTTTTGAAGATATTTCATCAATTTGAGAGATTTTATCTATCATTTTTTCAGAATTTGATGATATTTTTATAGAATCATTTACAGATATTTCTGCACTATTTATTGCCTCTTTAAATATAGTCATCGTATTACTTATTTTTTCTTCAACACTATTTGAAATAGTTGCTAAATTTTGTATCTCTTCTGTATTGTTATTCATCTGATTTGATATGTTTAGTATATTATTTACAACTATATTTATCGTAGCATTTGCATCTATTAAGCTTTTTTGTGTTCTTTCAGCCAACTTTCTAACCTCATCAGCAACAACAGCAAACCCTCTTCCATGTTCACCAGCACGAGCCGCTTCAATAGCCGCATTTAATGCTAATAAATTTGTCTGTTCTGCAATATCTGCAATTACTGTTAAAACATTTTTTGTCTGTTCTGCTTCATGACTTAATTGATTTAATGCATTTGATAAATCTAACTCTTTTTCAACAGTTGTATGAACTGTTGAAACTAAACTCTCTATATTACTATTTGCTTCAACTAAAAATTCATTTGCTTTTGCAATATCATTTTTTGTCTCAACAGCTTTTACTGCAGATTCGTCTAAAATACTCTTTACCTCTTTTGCATAATTTACAGTTTCGTTTAATATAGAGCTTTGATTTACCATCTGCTCTTTTATTATCTGTGATGTTGTAGATAATTGTATAGATGTAAATGAATTTGTATCACTTACACTCGCAGCATTTTCTATTATCTCCTTAAAAGATAAAATCAAAGCATTAAATGATTTTGAAACATCACCTATCTCATCATTAGATATAATCGGTATTGATGTTTTTAAATTTTTTGTATTGTTTATTGATACTATAGACTCTTTTAGTGTACTAATTGGTTTTTTAACACTAAAAAATACAAAATATCCAAGAATAAAAACAAAGATAGTCATAATAGATACCATAAGAATAAGCATCATCTTTGCAAAATCAAGATTTTGTATAAAACTATTTATCCCATTGTTAAGTTCTGCTTTTGTGGTTTGAAGTAATCTATCTATCTCTTCATTCATTTTATTAGCGATAGAATTAAAACTATCCATCTCAATAACAGCATCTTCATACTCTTCATTTATAAATGTATTTGGAAGTGTCACACCTATTTTATAAAAAGCATTAAATCTTGTCTCTAAGTTTTGTATGATTTTTTCTATACTATCTTTTTTATTTTGTTGTGATACTTTTTTCAGGTTTGATATTTTTTCCTGAATATTAAGTTTTGTCCGTTCAGCATTTGGAGTAAATCCTTTAGAATCTGATGTTTTTGTAGCACTGACTGTTATTATATAATTTTGAAAGTCAGAGATACTTCCTTTTAACTCTTCTGATAGATGCAACAGTTCAATTTCATCATCTCTTAAATCTAAAAATTTTGCAGATACATTTGTAAAATTAAAAAAAGCAACTGCCAATATAAACATCATGGAAAGAACTGTTAATGAGATTAAAGATAGTATTTTTTTTTGAATAGTTAGATTAAACATCTAATTTCCTTAATAAAAAAAGTTTAAGAGAACAACAATTTGTCATGTTGAAAATTTCAACATGACATAAATAGCCTAATACAATACATTAAACATTAAATAGTAGTCTGTAAGTTTATCCACCTCTTTTGCCACCATTGGATTATTTTTATTTAACTCCATTGGTGTTCCTATATGGTACATACTTCCTGCATAATCAAAATCTTGAAATACAGCTCCTGCTCTTAAATATGCAAATTTATTAATCGGTTGGATAAAGTAAATTTCATGAGCATCACCTCTTGTAGCCAATTTATTTATCAAATCATCACTTCCCATTGTCATACTAAACCAATTTTTACTACCTTTATTATACTCATATCCAAATTTCGGATTATTATACATAGGTAGTGTATATCTAAATCCACTCCATAAAGCATGTCCACTTTTATCACTTAAATCAGCTGGATTATTTCCTACAAGTGTATAAGGAATACCATTCATCATGTAAGCTTTACCATTTGGCGAAAACTCATTTCTAGCATATTGTGCAAAAAAGTCAAATCCACTATCATTTATATTAGTAAATTGCAACATTGCACCATAAAGCATCAAATCTCCTAAAGATGGATTTTGATTATCTATCCCATCAGCTACATTTGCTTTTAAATCACCACCACTCACTACATAAAATTGAATTAAATTATCTTTAACAGCAGGAATTGCACTATCAACAAACAATCCATAAATATTATTATCTGCCAATATTTCAGCACTATCACCAATATATTTATCATTTGCATGGTCTTGATACCCTTTGCCATAAGCTATTCTAACAGCAGTATTTGGAAGTGTTACTTTTGATAAATTAACAGTAGCTACAACACCATCAGCTGCACCATCAAAGCTAAGAGCTGAATAGGTAGCCTTTCTTGTTGTATTTTCTCTAAATTCAAAACTAGGACCATCAGAACTTGGTTGTCTTCCTATTGTAAGTGTCACAGGGATTAAAGAGCCATTATTTAAAATCCAATCTATATATGCTCTCTCAACCCAAACAGAACTATCACTTGGCTTTATACCTTGCATAGGGTCTATGTAAGAGTTTGCAATCGGTGCAGAGTCTGCCCAAAATTTATTCATAGACAATCTTCCAGTAAATTTCATATCATCTGTAATACTAGAGAACATGTTAAGCATTAATTTTGTATGCCAAATATTTTCATCGCTAAAACTCTCACCATTTACCAAATCCCCACTAAAATTATTCACATCTGTTTTAAAACCCAATGTAAAACTTATTTTATCTCTAAGAGCCATCGTCTCTATCTCATCTATTCTACCTTCAAGTTCTTCAACAGCTTCACTAGAATCTTGTTTTGAAACCTTATCAAGTAGTTTTTTATTCATCTCTTGAAGTTGTTTAATCTGATTTTCCATCTGATTTAATCTATCTTCAACTTGAGTATTAGCAAAGATAAAAGTTGTTGCTAATATTGATAAAGCAATTTTTTTCATTCTTTTTTTCCTTGATTTTTATTTATATTCCAGCTGCTGCTGGTTGGTCTGAATCTGCTGCATGTTTAATTAAATAATCTTTTAATGCACTCTTTTCTGCATCACTTAAACCAACAATACCCATTTTTTCCATTTTATCCTCTTTTTCAAAAACTCTCTCCCACTGTTTTATAGCTTTTGAACTAGGACTTAAATTAAACTTTTTACAAAGCTCTTTAGGGTCAGTACTAAATGCAACAGAAACAAGACAAAAAAGTATAACTACACTTTTTCTCATACGACTCCTTTATTAAAAAAAAATTTTACTATGGTACAACAAAAACAATTAAACATAATTAAATCATAAATAAAATATTAACAAAGTCATACAGCTATCCTTAAAAAAATAGCCATTTTAGATATATAAAAATCACACAAAATTTTATAAATTAATCGCATAAACAGCCTGTCCAAAACTGATAGAACTATCATTTAATGGATACTCTTTTGGAATATACAATTTTACACCATCTTTTTTTGCTCTTTTGATAAGCAAACCTAAAATCACTCTATTTTGAAAAACACCACCACCAATTAAAATAGGAAGAGAGTACTCTTTTTGAATAGTAAAAATTATCTCAACAATTGTATTAAAAAACATAGATACACCCTTTTTTATATCAATCTCAAAAACCAATTGCTTATACATATTTGTAAAATCTATCTTACCATCAACAATATCAACATGATAGTAATCTAAAATAGAGTTATCATGAAAGTTTTGCAACATAAGCCCACTCTCACCTTCATAGCTATTTAGAAAATTAACCCCTAAAATTGCAGATACAATATCAAATACTCTACCACATGAACTAGATTTTATACAGTTTTTACCACTTTTAAACATAGCATGAAGAGTTTTTAGCTCAAAATCTTTAAACTCTTTTAAACAAGCTAAATTTAAAACTTCTAACTCTTTTGTTGTAAAAAGTTCAAATAAAACTCCTAGTGAGGCAATTTTAGGCTCTTTTATACTTTTATCTCCAGCTATTAAACTAAACTCTTTTATGTGTGCAACTCTTTTGTATGAGTATCTATTGCAGACAAAAAACTCTCCACCCCAAATAGTTCCATCATCTCCAAACCCAGTTCCATCAAAAATAACAGCCAAAACATCTTCTAAAATATCAAACTCACCAATTCCACTCAATGCATGAGCATAGTGATGTTGAATTTCTAAAACATTTTCAAAATGCTCTTTTGCCCATTTTGCCGATTCATAAAGCTTATGCTTATCACACACAACAATATCTGGTTTAAAATTATAAAATTTCAAAAGCCTATTTATAGATATTTCAAAATGCTCTATTGATTGGAGTGTTTTTAAATTACCTAAATAGTGAGATGTAATAATTTGATTATTAAAAGCAAATGAAATTGTACTTTTTTGATTTGCACCAACACCCAAAATTTTAGGAGTGTTATGTTTGTCAATAAAAAATGTTTTTGGAAAGTAACCCCTACCCCCTCTTAGTAAAAAAGGCTCTTTTTCAACAACTTGAACAATAGAATCATCAATGGAGTTTATAATATCTCTTTCATGGTCTAATACAAAATCATACACACATGACAATTTTTGCAACTCTAAACTATCTTTTATAAGCGGTTCACCACTGATATTTGCACTTGTTACAACAATTGGAGTGTTTAAAAATTTAAATAGCACATAGTGAAGTGGTGAATTTGGAAGCATAACCCCTACCAAATCTATACCAAAACTTAAATTATCTGAAATATTTTTTTTAAGCTTTAATAAAACTATAGGTTTTTTATTTGACAATAACTCTTTTTCTTCAACCTCATCAACAAAAGCATACTCTTTGATTTGGTTTAAATCTTTAAACATAACTGCAAATGGTTTTCTTTTTCTATTTTTTCGCTCTCGAAGAGTATTTATAGCCACTTCATTTAAAGCATCACAACATAGATGGAAACCGCCAACACCCTTTATTGCAACGATTTTACCTTCATGTAAAAATTTTGCACACACTTTTATAGCCTCAACTCCACTAACTAAAAGAGTGCCTAAATTATCATAAATATTTAATTTTGGAGTACAGTTTGGACAACTATTTGGTTGTGCATGAAATCTTCTATCAAGCCTATTTTCATACTCACTCAAACACTCACTACACATCAAAAAACTACTCATGGAGCTATTTTTTCTATCGTATGGAAACTCCTTGATGATAGAAAATCTAGGACCGCAATTTATACAATTTGTAAAATAGTAGTTAAATCTTCTAGCATTTTCATCATCAATTTCACTTTGACACTCATGACAAAAAGATAAATCAACAGGAATATTTGTAACAACCTCTGAATTTTTGCTCTCTAAAATCTCAAATGAGTTAAAATATTTCAACTCACTCTCAACATAATCAATCTTTTTGATAACTGCATTTTGAGGTTTTTGGCTTTGAAGTTTTGAAATAAACTCCAAACAGTTACCCTCTTTACCCTCAATTTCAATTATAACACCAAAACCACTATTAAAAACTACACCCTTTAAATCAAAAAAGTTAGCTAAATTATATACAAATGGACGAAAACCAACACCTTGAACTGTCCCATAAACAGTAATTAAAAATAATCTCAAACTACTTTCCAGATTTTATATGTGACCTTAAAGCCAACTCTTTTGGATAAGGATTTAAAAATTTTTGCTTCTTCAAATACTCAATATTAAACTTATAAATGTATAAATTAAACAGTTTTATAATCACAATTAGCGGTATTAACCTATCTTTAAACTCATCCAAACTCTCCAAGACAACCGCTTTTTCCTCTTTTGAAATATCATTTTTAAAATAACCATAAATATGTTGCAACACATTATATGTCTTATTTATAGAGCTTTTTATACTAATTGCTTTTAAAAACTCATCTTTATAACTACTTATCAATTCAGAAAATGGCAATTTATCCATATTCGCTGTAATTTGCCCAAGCTTTTCATAAGAGGTAGTTGATTTTGATAAAATAAGATATTTATAAGATGTATGAAACTCAATCAAATCATGAATTGAATTTGCATTTTCAAGTAACTCTTGCAAATTTGAGTATGCAAACAGTTGCATTAAAAAATTTTCTCTAAGCCAATCATCTTGAAGTCTGCCCTCTTCTTCCATTGGCAAATATAAAAAATTATCTTGAATAACCTTAGAAAAAACCCCAACACCTTTTTTAACATTCAAACTAGAGTTTACTCCATTATAAACTTTTACCCTCTCCATGCCACAACTAGGAGATTTTGATTTAAATATATAACCGCAAATTTTTTCACTATTTAGCAAATCAATAGCTTTTTTACCCTCATTTTCAATCAAAGATGTATAATCATTTTGACTTTTATTTCCAATAGCCTTAATACCCACATCAACTTCAACAAGTCTCATAGACTCTCTAGGAGTACCAAGTATCTCATGTTCTGGACAAATAGGTAAAAATTCAAAATATTTACTCAAAACATCTACAATAAAATCATCTTTTGTATGCTCCCCACTATATCTACACTCAATCCCAAGCAAACAACTAGAAATAGCTAACTTCATAAAAAACCCTTTTGAATTGCAAAATTTTGGTTAAATTATACCAACTCTTCAAAGAGTTTTTACATCAAAAATATCTCCTAAACCTAACATGCCTAAATTTTGATATTTTTTTAACTTCTCCATTTTCAATAACTTCAAAAACTTCCCTTTTTGTAGTAGCATAAACAGCTAAAAGATTGATATTTTTTGAAAAATTTACACATTTATAAGTGGCTCCAAAATCTCCACTTATAAAAGCAAAATCACCTTTTTGACTATTTTGACTTAAATAGTCAAAAATAGGTTTTAAATATTCATCTAAACTTTCAATTTCAGGAGGCACATTGCTCCAA